>NZ_DASTAT010000054.1 GCF_035712445.1 Oligoflexus sp.
TTCTGTGGACGAACACTGCACCTGGAAGGAGCTTTATCATGATACCTCAGGATTGGATCCATGCCTTGCTGGGCGGAATTATCATCGGAACCGCCGTGTCCATGATGCTGCTGATGAATGGGCGCGTCACCGGGATCAGCGGTATTATCAACGGTGCCATCTCTCCGCAAAAAGGCGACACGGCCTGGCGCTGGCTTTTTGTGGCCGGACTCATCGTCGGCGGACTGACCCTCGGAAGTTTGAATCCTCAGGTCTTTGGCCAGGCCTCGGGGCAAAGCCCCATGCTCACGATCGCGGCCGGGCTCTTGGTCGGCGTGGGGACCATCATGGGCAGCGGCTGTACCAGCGGGCACGGCGTCTGCGGCATCAGCCGCTTTTCACCTCGATCTTTGGTCGCCACCATCACGTTTATCGGCGCAGGTATGGTCAGCGTCTTCATCCTTCGCACACTGGGAGTGATACCATGAAGCAGGGTCTGGCGGCTTTTGCCGTAGGTTTTATCTTTGCCATAGGGCTCGGCGTCTCGGGGATGACGCAGCCTGAAAAGGTCATGGGATTTTTGGATGTGTTCGGCAACTGGGATCCCTCTTTGATGTTTGTCATGATCGGAGCGATCGGCGTGCATGCCGTCGCCTATCGCTTGATTCGCAAGCGTAGCTCGCCCCTCCTGGCTGGCAGCTGGCATGTTCCGACGAAGAAGGATCTGACTCCGGCTCTCATGATCGGTTCCGTTCTTTTTGGGCTCGGCTGGGGGCTTGCAGGCTACTGCCCAGGACCCGCTGTGACCTCGCTGGCGAGTTTCCAGTTTCAAGCCTGGTTATTCGTGGCGGCCATGCTGGTGGGTATGCTGATTTTCAAGGCGCTCGACACAAAACTCAAACTTCAAAAGTGAGATGTCCATGGAAACGATAGGCTATGCTGCGTCACTGGTCATGGGTTTGTCTTTAGGCTTGATAGGCGGTGGTGGGTCCATACTTACTGTGCCCATCCTGGTTTATCTTTTTGCGATTCATCCGGTGCTGGCAACGGCCTACTCGCTTTTCATCGTGGGTTTAACGGCCCTGGTCGGCGGAATAGGGTATCTGAAAAAAGGCGAAGTGGATCTGAAAACGGGTTTTCTCTTCGCCGTGCCGAGCTTCATCGGCGTGTATGCAACCCGGGCCTTTGTCCTGCCTCGCGTGCCGGATCATATCTTCACGCTGGGAAGCTGGTCTGTCACCAAACCCCTCTTGATCATGATCGTTTTTGCGGTCCTGATGGTATTGGCTTCCATTTCCATGATTCGTGGCCGTAAACCCAAGGCGGATGCGAAGCCGCTCTCGGCTGCAGCCAAAGTTGGTCTGATTGGTCTGGAAGGACTGGTGGTGGGAACGATCACAGGTTTTGTGGGAGCCGGCGGCGGCTTTCTGATCATACCGGCGCTGGTTGTTCTGGTCGGTTTGCCCATGAAAAAAGCAGTCGGAACCTCGCTCTTTATTATCGCGGCGAAATCTCTGATAGGTTTTACAGGCGATCTGCAACATCAGGTGACCATAGACTGGCAGCTGCTCCTGATCATCAGCGGCATCGCGGTTGTGGGCCTTGCGGGTGGAATGCTCTTCAGTCGTAAACTGTCGGAAGCCGCGCTGAAGAAAGGCTTTGGTTACTTCGTCCTGATCATGGGCGTTTTTGTGCTAGGTGATCAAATCTCAAAGTTGTAAAAGATGGTGAAGCTGAAATTTCGTTGGAAAGGAAAATTTATGATCTTGCGAATCAAAGTATTATGGCCCTTATGCTTGTCCGCTTTCTTTGCGACGACCGCGATGTCTCAGCATGGTGGCCCCATGGGCGATCCCTCGCATCAGCAGGATCGCGCGGTTTTCCAGTATCTTTTGAGTCAGGGACCGTCGATCGAGCGAGTTGTGAAAGTTTTAGACAATGGTGTCGAGACTCTCACGGAATCGGCGGTGCCCGAGGTCGCAGCGAAGATCAAGGAGCATGTGCAGGCCATGAAAGGGCGCGTCGAGGATGTCAGGCCGATTCGGATGCGCGATCCCTTGTTTGCGGCCATATTTGAAAACGCCGAGGCGATTTCCATGAAGGTGGAGGAAACGGAACGCGGCGTGCGGGTGACGGAAACCTCGGAGCATCCTTATGTCGTCAAGCTGATCCAGGAGCATGCGAAGGTGGTTTCGAACTTTGTCAAGTATGGACATCAGGAAGCCATGAAGAATCACGCCGTGCCGCAGCCTTGAATTCATGAGGCCCTGTGGAGTACTATCCTGAGCGATGATGATGAACCTTCGCAAAGGATGGAAACCATGATCTCAGCCAAAGGCATTGCAGCGTTTTCGGCCAAAGAACCCCTTGGTCCCTGGAGTTTTCAAAGACGGAGCCCCAAGGATCATGATGTCGTGATAGATATCCAGTTCTGCGGTATCTGCCATTCTGATATTCACACGGTTCGAAGTGAATGGGGTGATATTCAGTATCCACTCGTACCGGGTCACGAGATCGCAGGCGTTGTGCGGCAGGTCGGTCCCAAGGTAACGAAATATAAAGTCGGCGACCATGTCGGTGTTGGCTGTTTTGTGGATTCCTGCCGTGAATGCGCCCACTGCAAACAGGAACTGGAAAACTACTGCCTGAAGGGCATGAACGCAACCTACAACAGTGTTGAAAAAGACGGAAAAACACCCACCCAGGGCGGCTATTCGGATGTGATCGTCGTCGATGAAAATTATGTCTTAAGAATCCCGAAGAATCTGCCCCTGGATCGTGCGGCGCCCCTGCTCTGCGCAGGCATCACCGTGTATTCACCCCTGATGCACTGGAAGGCAGGACCAGGCAAACGGGTGGGCGTCATGGGACTGGGCGGCCTTGGGCATATGGCGGTGAAGATCGCCCGCGCTCTGGGAGCCGAGGTGACTGTTCTGAGTCACTCCGATAAAAAGAAAGCGGACGCCTTGAAAATGGGGGCGCATCAATTTGTGTCCACGCATGATCACAGCGTATTCCAGGAGCTGGCGGGCACCTTTGATCTGATCATCAATACGGTGTCCTCGGCGGATCTTAATATGGGTGATTACTTCGGACTTTTGAAGCTCGATGCCACGCTCGTATCGGTGGGTGCGCCGGATAAGCCGCTGACCGTATCGGCTTTCCCGCTCATCCTGCAGCGCCGGAACTTTGCCGGTTCCCTGATTGGTTCCATCCGTGAAACTCAGGAAATGCTGGATTTCTGCGCCAAGCATGACATCACGCCGGAAATTGAAGTCGTGAGCCCAAAGGACGTTAACACGGCCTATGAGCGCGTGGTGAAAAGCGATGTGCGCTATCGCTTTGTGATTGATATGAAAAAACTTTAAAAAGCGTCAGTCAGCTGGGATCGCGGGACAGGTAACCCTTCTGCAGGGCCTGCCAGTTCAAAAGACTCAGCTGCAGCTCGTAAACATTCTGCTGCCAGGCGCGGATCGCGTCACGCTTTTCGCGCTCGGCATCCATCAAAGGCTGTATGCCGATCACACCGGATTCATAGAGCCGGCGCTGAGCATCATAGAGCTGTCCCGCCTGACGATAGGCTTCGCGCGAAATTTCCAGGGTCTTGTGCAGGTCCGTGATGTAACGGCGAAGACGCTGCGTCTCCATGCTGGTCTCGTAACGTGTGGCTTCCAATAAACTCGTGGCGGCCGTTTTTTCGGCGGCCGCGGCGCGGATTTCATGGTCCTGGGTGCGATCCCAAAGATTCCAGGAAAACTGCAGGGAAACGGACGTGAATTGATTCTTGTTCTTCACCTTAAGATCTTCATCCGCCAGCAGCCAGTCCGAACGTTCATCCTGACCCAGGCGTCCTACGAGATCAACGCGGGGGAGGTAGCGGGCGCGGTAGTTTTGGTCCAGACTGATTTCCGCCCTTTTTTGCCGGGCCAGTGAATCCTGTTCATCCAGCGAGGGCGCTTCGGGAGCTTTGAGTTCGGGAAGAGCAGCCGGGAAGGGCAGGGCAGCTTTGGTCAAAGCATTAAGATCCGCCGTCAGCGCGTCGGCTGATTCCTGGGGACCGAGAAGATTCAAAAGGTTCAGGTAATTCTGCTGCGTTTCGATCGAGGCGCGCGCTGCGGATGAACGCGCCGCACTTTCCCGCATTCCGGTCAGATGCACATCAATTTTTCCGACCTGGCCTGCATTGAATTTGCGTTCGGCCAGACTGCGAAGTTCGCTGGCATCCGTCAGTGAAGCCTCTTCAATCATTTGCCGAAAGAACTGGAAATTATAAGCAGTGGCCGATCGAGCCACTTGATAAGCCAGCTGCTCGCCTTCCAAAACTTTTTGAATCTCGGCCAGCGACTCATCCTGCCTCGCGAGGTCGACAGCTCCTGCATCCAGACCCCCGCGGTAAAGGTTTTCCTCGAGCACCAGGGACGCCCCGAGGGAATCAGCCCGCGAACGCTGATCGTCTTTCAGATTTTTGTCGATCCTCTGCTGCGCGCTGCCGTCCACTCTTAGAGTCGGCTGATAACGACCCTGAGCCGCATTCACAAGGGCTCGCCTGGCCTCCAGCTCCGCCTCACGAACTTTGATGCGTGGATGGGAACGGAGGCCCTGTTCGACCAGGCGGGCCACGGCGGCTTCCGCATCTTTGGCTGCAGGGTTGCCGGCCGCTTCGATACCCAGAAGCGCTGCAACGTCCTGCATGCGCTTCGTATCCGCATATAAAGGAGCGGCACTCAAAAAAGAGGCCATGACAAGAACAGTAAGTTTGGTGGGCAAAGACATAAGACTTCCTTTTATTCGCTACGTAAGGCTTCGCTGGGATCAAGGGTCGAGGCGCGCAGCGCCGGCATCATGCCAAAGGTCATGCCGCACACCACAGCGGTGCCGAGACCCAGAATCAAACCCAGGGGATTCAGAAGAAGCTGCTTGGGAATCACTTCCGGCAAAGCCGCATGACCGACCAGAGCCACGATATTGCAGAACACAGCGCCAATGATCGTTCCGACCAGGCCCGAGACCACGCAGAGCAGCATACATTCCACCAGGAACTGCCGGACGATGTCGCGGCCGGTAGCACCAAGGGCCTTGCGCAGACCGATTTCCTTGATCCTTTCGGCAATGGTCACGAGCATGATGTTCATGATGCCGATGCCGCCCACCAGAATGCAGAGCCCACCGATCAAAGTCGTGAGGGCCTGGAAAATGGTGATGAAGAGCATGATCTGGCCAATGGTTTCCTCGGGAACTTCCGCGCGGAAGGGATATTTCATGGCCGTTTTGAGGCGCAGGTAATTCACGACGGAATCCGCGAGCCAGCGTTGGGAAACGCCGGGTTTCGGAACGACCGAGATCCAGGTGCTGCGCTTTTCGGTGGTGTAATGCATCAGAAGGGAAAGCGGAACGAACATGCGGGCGTTCACATCCTTTTCACTGAAGGTCGTATCGCGTTTGCTCAGAACACCGACGATGGTGACGGTTGTCTGGAGACGGCCCCGGAGCGCCACGACTTCGCCGATCGGGAACTGAGGATTGGTGTAACGGCCGGCATAATGCTCGGAAAACATGGAGGAGGCAAAGTCGGAACCGACCAGGGCCACAGCTCCGGCGTCCTGGAATTCATGCGGCGCAATCATGCGGCCCTTGGTGATCTTGAGGCCCTGATCCAGCACATCATGAACGTTGCCGAGGCTATCCACTTTCACTTCCGTCGACACGCCGCCGACGACCGCGTTCTGATTGAAATCGCCCCAGAGCATCGAAATGCGGCCGTAATCCGCAAAGGTCGCCTGCATGCTGGGAAGGTCCTGGTCGATGTGAAGACCCTGCCAGTAACCGTTGGTGTTGGTGCGGGACGCCTGATAATCGAGGCCCACGTAGATGCGGTCCGCTCCGGAACGATCGAAGATTTTTAAGATGACATCCTGCGCCGCCGTACCGAGGGTGAGCATCGTCGTAATCGAGGTCACGCCGATAATCAAACCGAGACAGGTCAGGGCGGTGCGCAGCTTCGAGGACACCAGGGCCTGCCAGGCCTGGCGTAAAGGAGCCAGCGTCTGCCAGTTGGAAAGCCAGCTTGAAGGCGGCACTTCATCCAGGGAGGCAGGCGGCAGCTCGGCCCCTTCCAGCGCAAGGCCATCCTGCGCGTAATCGGCAACCACCGAACCATCTTTCAATTCAATGCGGCGTCGAGCGGCACGCGCGACCTCAGGATCATGGGTGATGAGGATCACCGTGCGGCCCTCGCGATGGAGCTGCGCAAAAATTTTCATGACCTCGGCGGAACTATGGGAATCCAAAGCACCCGTGGGTTCATCGGCAAGGATCACGGCCGGATCAAGCAGCAGCGCCCGGGCAATGGCCGCCCTTTGCTTCTGACCGCCGCTCAGGTTGGTCGGCAGCTTCAGAGCCTGGTCTTGAATCCCGAGGCGACCGAGCAGCTGCATCGCGCGTTTTTGATACTGGGCTCTTTCATCGGCACGCGGCCGGGGCTGCATATAGTTCAATGGCAGGAGCACATTTTCCAAAATGGTCAGTCGAGGCAAAAGATGAAACTGCTGAAACACAAAACCGATCGTGCGGTTGCGCAGCGAGGCGAGGTCATCCGCAGCCAGATCCGCCGTGTTTTCACCTTCGATGGCGAACAGGCCTTCCTGGGCCGTGGCCAGAGTTCCCAGCAAATTCATAAGAGTCGACTTGCCGGAACCGGACGCGCCTGTGATGGCCACAAATTCGCCCTGCTTGATCTGGAGCGAAATATCTTTCAGCGCGAGGAAGGCTGCCGCATCACGACCATAGCGATAGGAAAGACTGTGAATATCAATCAGCGTCGCTTGATCTTTCACTGTTTCACCGTCTCTTTCCTGATCTGTGGGCTTTCCGCGACTTCGAAAATCTGCGGCGATGCGAAGTCGATCTCCATGACTTCATCACCTTCTTTCAGACCGGAGACGATCTGGACATCGGTGGCATTCACGGCGCCGGTTTCCACGGATGCATAGCGGTAGCCTTTGGGATTGTTTGTATCCTGGAGGCGGACGTAGGATTGCCCCGGCAGCATAAGAACACAGGACACGGGAAGGGTCAGCGCATCATTCTGCTCGGCAAAAATAAGGTCCACGGTGGCATTCATTTCCGGGAGCAGGCGCGCATCCTTTTGATTGATGCCGACATAGACATCGAAGTAGGTGAAGCCGGCCTTCATATCCGCACGGCCTTGACCCCCAATTTGTTCGACCCTGCCGTCATAGGCTATGTCTGGATAGGCATCCAAGCGGACCTTGACCGGCAGGCCGTCTTTCACATAACGCAGGTCCGCTTCCATGACCTTGATGCGCACCTGCAGATTGTTCATATCCGCCACGACCATGACCATGCGATCGTTGCCGCCGCCGATATCCGAACCGGATGCGCCCATGCCTGCGCCGCCCAATACGAAGTCACCCGGTCTTTTGTCGACCAGTGTTACGATGCCCTGGATAGGGGAGCGGACATAGACAAGTCCGTTTGAGCCTTCTTTTTTCGAGGCTTGAGGACCTGCCTGCGTCAGGCCAAGGTTGGATTCCATGATGCTGAGTCTTTCGCGGGCGGATGCCAGCTCCAGGCGCAGCTTCTGCAGTTCGCTTTCTTCGCGCGCCACCTGATCAACGCCGATCAGGTCCTTCACCAGGGATTTATTGTTGACGAGCTTACTGGCCGATCCGACTTCAAATTCCAAAGCCCGGACCCGGGCTCTGAGGTCCTGAAGCTCCGTCTGGCCGGCGGCTTCCAGCTGCATGGTGAAGAGCAGATCATCCGGCTCGACTTTGGCGCCTTCCTTCACATTCAAGGCCACGATTCGCCCGGATTGCTGCGCCGTAATCACCATGGTTTTTTCGGGAAAGATTTTACCGGAGAGCTGCAGGGTCTGGGCGATGTTCTTTTTTTGGACCTTAAACAGTTTGGATGTGCTGGTGGAGCTGGTCTGCAAACGCTTCCAGCTGATACCGGCGATCACGACGACCAGGATACCAAGAGCGGCCAGTATCATCCGGCGGCGGGTGAATCCAGGTCTTTTCACGGTCTTGCTTGCCATTCTGCACATCCTTAAATAAGGGAAATAATGAGAGAGTCTCGGAAGCGGGATTAAGCGCTGGCCAACGAAAATGACGATGTTTCGTGAGGCAATATTGCAAAAAAACCAAGGGAGTTCATCTTGCAGTTGGAGAGATCGTTCTCAGAATTGATCACGGCGAGCATTGGGAAGTTTACAAGGTCATTATGACCATTGCGCAGGCGGAGGCCTTTGGCCAGAATTGTGGGTGACAAGGAGGGCACTCATGAAAAAAGCTCAACGCAGTTTTGTTTACGAAAGGCTCACGGCGAAGGACGTCCCGAGCATGCGGGCGCTTTTGGACGTCTATGCGGTGGCGTTTGAAGACCCCGAGTCCTATCAGTCACGTCCCCCGTCCGATGATTATCTGCGCCGGCTATTGGGCCGCGAGACCTTTTTCACCGTGGTCGCCAAACATGAGGGGTCGGTGGTCGGCGGGCTTTCCGCCTATCAGCTGGAAAAATTCGAGCAGGAACGGAGCGAGGTCTATATTTACGATCTGGCCGTTCAGGAAGATTTCCGCCGTCAGGGTGTGGCCCGGGGCTTGATTCAGCAGCTGATCACGCTGGCCCGGGATCGCGGCGCCTGGGTGATCTTCGTTCAGGCGGATTATGGTGATGAGCCGGCTATCAAACTCTATGAATCCATGGGCGTGCGGGAGGAGGTTCTTCATTTTGATATATCCATGAACCCGGCGGGTCGCCATGAACCCGAGTGAAAAGCCTGTACCGGCGCAACGAGCCGACTGGCGCAAGCGGATGTATATCGTCATCTTTGGTTCGGATACCAGGGCGGGAAAAATGTTTGATCTCGCCCTTCTGTGGCTGATCGTCCTCAGTATCCTTTGCGTGACTCTGGAAACGGTGTCCAGCATCTATCAGGACTACCGCCCGTGGTTTCGTTATGCTGAGTGGGCCTTCACCGCGATCTTCCTCGTCGAGTATATCCTGCGGCTCATCTGTGTGCCGCGCGCCTCGGTTTATGCAAGAAGTTTTCTGGGTCTGATTGATCTCTTCTCGATCATTCCCTCGTTTTTAAGCCTCTATTACGCCGGTGCGCAAAGCCTCCTCGTGATCCGCGCGATTCGACTGCTGCGGGTGTTCCGTATACTGAAGCTGACTCAGTTTTTGGAGGAGGGCGAGGTCCTGATGAGCGCCCTCTTTGCGAGCCGGCATAAAATTTTGGTCTTTTTAGGGGGCGTGCTGTCGCTGGTCCTGATCATCGGGGCCGTGATGCATCTGGTGGAAGGACCCGAGCATGGTTTTACCAGCATTCCCGTCAGCATTTATTGGGCGGTCGTGACTTTGACCACGGTGGGTTACGGTGATATCACGCCTTTGACTCCGCTCGGCAAGGTCCTGGCCACCTTCGTGATGCTCATGGGTTATGGGATCCTCGCGGTTCCGACCGGCATCGTGTCGGTGGAAATCGGTCGCGCCAGCCGCCGCGGGCAGTATGCGGTCGCGTGTCCGCGCTGTGGTGAAGATAAGCACCTCGTGGGCAGTCGCTACTGCTTTCGCTGCGGCGAGCGCCTGCCTGGGGTATGAATCATTTCAGACTCTCAATGGACATTGGCCCCTTCCTTCAGAACGCCATATTCCCGACCGAATTCCACGAGCTGGGTCTTGATGTGCTGGAGCGTATGCCGGAAGCGCTCCATCTGCTCGTTTTCATCGACGCCTCCCGCCAGAGGATCCGGCAGGGTCCAGTGAATTTTCTTCGCGTTCACGAGTTTGATGGGGCAGACCTCATCGGGGCAGAAGGTGATCACAAAGTCGAGATCGTGCAGAAAATCATCCGACAGTTCATCGAGATGCTTGGAGCGGAGCAGCCCCGTGTCGGCTCCGAATTCCTGCAGGGCCTTGACGGCAAGAGGATGCACAGGAGAGGGATGGGCCCCGGCGCTCTCCAGATGAGCCTGCTCGCTGAAGATATTTTTTGCCACCGCTTCGGCGAGTTGAC
This sequence comes from Oligoflexus sp., assembly GCF_035712445.1. Taxonomy (NCBI): domain Bacteria; kingdom Pseudomonadati; phylum Bdellovibrionota; class Oligoflexia; order Oligoflexales; family Oligoflexaceae; genus Oligoflexus; species Oligoflexus sp. The sequence continues at coordinate 10,022 of NZ_DASTAT010000054.1, forward strand.
TGCGAACCGAATTCGTCTCGCCCATGAACAGTATTTTCATAAAAACTCCTTGCTCTGTTTTGTTGCTAATCGAAACCTCGCATCTCCAGGACCTGCTTCACGCGCTCAATCGCAATTACATAGGCAGCCTGCCGATAGCTGCAGGCGTATTTGGCTTTGATTTCCAAAACGTGATTCCAGCCGCGCTGCAGCCAGAATTCGAGCTCCTGAAAGACCCTTTCCTTGTTCCACAGCGTCCCCTGACGGTTCTGGCACCATTCGAAATAGGACACGGTCACGCCCCCGGCATTCGCGAGTATATCGGGAATCACCTGGCAGCCTTGATCCATCAGCATGCGATCGGCTGCGGGCGTGATGGGGAAATTCGCGCCTTCCACGATCAGACGAGCGCTTACCCGCGAGGCATTGTGCTCCTGAATCACGGCTTCGAGCGCCGCGGGAATCAGAATATCGACCTTCTGATAAAGCGCGTCATCGCTGCTGTCGCTAACCGTTTTATAGGCGACGCATTCCCGGCACTCGCTGAGACTTTTCTTCTGACCGTTCGGGTGCAGCTGCTGGATGAGCCGCGGGATATCAAGACCCTCGGGCTCATAAAGACTGCCCGTGGCATCACTGATGCACACAATGCGCGCTCCCATCTCATGCAGGGTGAGGGCCGCGTGGGAGCCAACGTTGCCAAAACCCTGAATCGCCACGGTCGCGTTTTGCAGATCAAGACCTTCATAGGCCGCGGCCCAGCTGGCCATGATCGCGACGCCGCGGCCGGTCGCTTCACGCCGTCCCGCGATACCGCCGAGCAGAGGATGTTTGCCGGTCACCACGTTGGGCTGGTGACCGTGCATGCGCGAATAGGCATCGACGATCCAGCCCATCTCCCTTTCGCCGGTGCCGACATCCGGCGCGGGAATATCCATCTCGGGGCCGATCAGTCCATTCATTTTCTCGACGTATTTTTTGGTGAGCGAGGACAGCTCACGCGCGGAGAAATCCCGCGGATTGATGCGTAGGCCGCCTTTCGCACCACCGAAAGGCAGACCGAGAAGGGCTGTTTTCCAGGTCATGATCGAAGCCAGCATTGCGCAATGATCGATGTCCACGCTGGGATGATAGCGCAGCCCGCCTTTGAAGGGACCAAGGGCATTGTTATGCTGCACGCGAAAGCCCCGGATCACCATGATGCTTCCATCATCCCGGACCAGCGGGATTTCAACTTCGACCTTGCGATCCGCATTTTTAAGAATGGTACCGAGCTGCCCTTTCTGATCATAACCGAGAATGCGGAAGGCATCATCGAGACAGCTATCGAGCGAGACATTGAGCGAGGCGTTTTCAGTTGCCATGAGCGGCCTCGCTCTGCATCATGCCAGGCTCGGGGTGGAACGTCGGGGCATTTTTTACGGCCTCCCGCGTGATGGTGATCGCGACCCAGCGATCGTGCCAGCTGATGGTTTCAATCACGCGGCGCGGCAGGATCACGCTTCGGCTCGGCCACCAGTTGATGGTGTCAGCGACGATATGCAGGATGCGGTAGGTGCGGGTGTCGAAGAGAAAATCTTCGAGACTGCCCAACTCTCCATCGGTGGCTTTGATGTGATAGCCCCTCACTTCGCGCAGGCTATGCAGATCGGGATTGGCCTCTTTGCGGCGTTTGTCCTCCATCAGCCCTTTCCAATCGAGCAGCTCCCGACGCGACGGCGGCAGCGGCACGATGTGGGTAAAAAGATTCTGGCGGGCGGTGCCCTGCAGATTCCAGTAAGGCGTCCAGCCGTAATAATCGTGCAGTCGATTTTCATACTGCCGTGAGACAGGCATATCGGAAGCTGCCGCTGGACTTTCTGCAACCTGCGCTTTGGTGAGCAGAGTTCCGAGCCCGGCCTCATCCTGCTCAAGATTCAGACTGGAGGGAATCAGCAGCACCTGTCTTTTTTCAAGCCAGGGCCCGATTTCGACCACGCAGTAGCGCAGCGTCCACGATCGCTTGTCAAAATAAATATCCTTGACGACTCCGATCTCGCCATCCACTGCCAGAACTTTCTGCCCTATGAAACGTGATGCAGCCCTCAGCATGAGCGCCTCCCTTGCCTTGGTTCGACTACGCTATTCTTATAAGCAAAACCCTTGCCAGCGTCGGGGGGTATGTCTTTTGCATAGCTGGAATCCTGAATTGGCTTTCGAAAGAAAATAACCATGTCCAATCTGTCCAGTCTTCAAAGTTTCAAGCAGCGCCTTGCGCATACCAAAGTTCCGGTCAGCCTTGGCCGCTTTTGGAGCTTTCTGCGCACTTTGGCTGAAGACATCGGTCAGACCAACCTTCTGATCCATGCCAGCAGCATGGCTTATATGACTCTCGGTTCCATCATTCCGCTGCTTGCGCTGACCTTTGCCATAGTCTCGGCCTTTCAACCGATTGCGGTCGCCGATGCAGACTGGCTCGCGAGTTTCAAAGTCTTTATTCTGGAAAACCTTGCGCCGCAGTCCGGGGAAAACATGGTCCGGGTGCTGGAAACTTTTCTGGCCAACCTGGATGTGGCGAAAATCGGATTGACCGGATTTCTGACTCTGATCGTGCTCATCATCCTTCTGCTCCGTGACATCGAGGTGGCCCTGAACAGCATCTGGCAGGTGCCGCAGACAAGGTCCTTTCTGAAGCGCTTCATGTTCTTCTGGATCACAACCACTCTGGGCGCCTTGTGCCTTTCCATTGTTTTTGCCGCGTTTTCCCGGGTTTCCCTTTTCGATGGCGCGTCGATCGAAGAGGTGATTCCGAGCGATGCTCTGGCGACTTTCATCAATGTGCTGGCAACCTTCATCTTTTTCACCGTTCTGCAGAAGATCGGCCCCAACTGCCATGTGTCGCTCAAAGCCGCGGCGGTGGGCGGGCTGGTGGCCACGGTCATGATTCGCCTCGCATCGAAGGGCTTCGCCTTTTATTCCGCGCATAGTGCTTGGAACCAGGATATTTATGAAGCCCTGGCGGTGGTTCCCCTTTTTCTGCTTTGGCTCTACCTGGGCTGGTTTGTGATACTTTTCAGTGCCATCATCGCCTGGCGGACGCATCACGGATTCGGCGTGCAAAGGGCCCACGAGGCGGGCCGGGCAGGTCGCGCCAAGCGGGGCGAGCATGAAGCGATCCAGCTGCGTGATCTTCATATTCGATCCATGCTCCCTTTGATCTGTGTTCTGATGGCAGGCGTTCGCTTTCTGGAAGCCAAGGGGGAAGGCGTCCAGGGCCGGCAGCTGGCTGTCGATCTCGATATCCCACCCTACTGGGTGCGCGAGGCTCTGCAGATAGCCGAAGAGCGCGGGCTTCTTTTGATCAAAAGACCGCCGATGGATAAGACGGGATCGGAAAATGATGTGCTGGAGCTGATGGCCTATCCGAGCGTCCCCCTCGATCGAATTTCGATGGATGAGCTCTTGCAAAAGCTAACGCATGAGACTCAGGAATGGGTGCGGTCACGCCCCGCGGAACTGAGCGTGGACCTGGAAGGTCTTTTGAAGAATGCCTTCGTAAGCCTGGGCATCGAGCGTCAGCAGCCTTCGCTGGCGGCTCTGCTGGAGTCGGCGGCCAGTCCGAAAAGAACGATGCCTGTCCATGATGCCTGAATCGAACCGAGTGGTTTCGCATTTGCCTCTTGTCAAAATCCTGGAGTTCGTCCAAAGTGCAGCCGCAGTTTGAAATGCGTACGAGCCGGTGAAGTACGGTGTAATTCCGTCGCTGTCCCGCAACTGTAATCCCCTTCGGGTAAGCCAGATCCCACTCGTGCGTTCCATACCCGCGGAGGTTCTTGCATGTTTTGCATGCGATTGGGTCTGTTTTTCCTGGCTTCGAGTTTTCCCGTCCTCGCCTCAGATTCCGAACACATGGAAGTGACCGGCCTACGCTATTCCTGGCTCGACACGGTGCAGACCGCCAGTGAAGGACAGGTCGATCATGAGCAGCTTCAGCAGCGGCCTATCCTCAGGCCTGGCGAGATCATGGAATCGGTGCCGGGTTTGATCACAACGCAGCACAGCGGAACGGGCAAGGCCAATCAGTATTTTCTGAGGGGCTTCAACCTCGATCATGGGACGGATTTTGCGACCTTTGTCGATGGCATTCCCATCAACATGCCCTCGCATGCGCACGGTCAGGGCTATACCGATGTCAACTTTTTGGTTCCTGAAATCCTGGAACGAGTGGAATACAGCAAGGGCCCTTACGCGGCGGAAGTCGGGGATTTCAGCGGCGCCGGGCATGTGCAGCTGCAAACCCGCGATGAATTTCCGCATGGACTCCTGAAATATACCAGCGGCAGCTATGACTATCATCGCCTCCTTCTGCTGGATACCGTTCCTTTTGGTCAGCACTCGCGCTTCAGCTATGCGTTGGAGGGTACCCGTTATCAGGGGCCGTGGTCGGGCGTGGATGAACGCCTGCGGAAGTCTCTTGCCTGGTTGAAGTGGTCAATTCCTACCGATCACGGGCAGCATACGCTGACGTTCCAGCATTATAAAGGATCTTGGAACGCCGCCGACCAGATCCCCGAGCGTGCTGTGGAAGCGAAGCTTCTCAATCGTCTCGGTACAGTGGATAAGTCCACGGGCGGACGCACGCAGCGCGATAGCTTCAGCTGGATGTGGACGCGAAAAGAACAGGATCATGCTTTCCATGTTCAGCTTTATGCGGTGAACTACGGCCTTAACCTCTGGTCGAATCTGAGCTACTTCCTCGAAGACCCCGAGCTTGGGGATCAGTTCGAGCAGGAGGATCGTCGTTCGATTGCGGGCTCTTCCCTCAGTTTTTCCCAGGACTGGGTCATGGGAAGCATTCCGGGAACTTTGATTCTCGGGCTTCAGAGTCGCTACGATGATATTCGCGAACTTGGATTTTATAAAACGGTTGCACGCGAACGCCTGGAAGCCAAGGGGAAGGATGCCGTACGCGAATTGCAGAACGGCGCTTTTTTCGAGCAGGAATGGAAGTGGACCCCTGATTTTCAGAGCACCTTCGGTCTGCGTTATGATCAACTCGATGTGAGGCGCAAGGATAGGCTGGCCGCTGGGTCCTATACCAGCAACGATGCCATCACCAGTCCCAAATTCAGCACCCGCTATCGGGTTCTGGATGGACTCTGGATGTTTGCGAGTGCCGGTCAAAGCTTTCATAGCAATGATGCGCGCGGCATAACCTCGCGCGACAGTGCCGCGCCCGGGCTGGTCCCGGTTCGGGGTTACGAGGTCGGCAGCAGCTGGACCCGTGAGAGTTTCAGGATGTCGGTGGCTCTTTGGAGGCTGCAGCTGGAATCAGAATTGCTTTATATCGGCGACGCCGGAGTCACGGAACCAGCGCGCGCGAGTCGTCGTCAGGGCGTGGACACCCTTGTGCAGCTCTCTCCTTCACCGGGTTTTCATGCGGATCTGGAACTGTCCTGGGCGAACGCGCGCTTTCTATCCGACCCCGATGCGGAAGGCCGACGCGTGGAAGGTCATCTTCCCTTTGTCGGCATGCTCGGCCTCGGGAGTCAGCTGAATTCCGCATGGTCGGTGGATGCAAGGTTCCGGCACTTTGGAAAAAGACCTCTCACCGCCGATGGGCAGCAGAGTTCGGAGCCGACGACCGTGGTCAACGGGCAGCTGGCCTATGCTCAGGATATGTGGGAAGCATCGCTGGATCTTTTGAATGCCCTGGATACGGACGCGCATGATATCGACTATTTCTATGAATCCCAGCTGGCTGACGAAAGTGAACCCGTGGCCGATCGCCATTACCATCCTGTGGAACCGCGATCGGTGCGGGTCCAGTTAGGCCGCAGGTTCTAGAAAGGGCACCTCAGCCCTTCCACTGAAGCGCCGGCGGTAAATGCGCCTCGAATTTACGCGCCAGATCATAGGGATTCCACGCGGGCCCATAGCGCATGGGCACACGTGGAACGTGAAGGAGAAGCCTAAGACCAAAAGCCACGAAAGCGGTATGAAAGATCCAGGCCGCAAGGATGAAGGCGGGGCTCGACATCAGTCCGCGAATATCGGTGACAACGAGGGCAAGCAGAACTTCGCCGATCACCAGGGGTAAACCCAGGATCTGCGCAAGATGATTTTTGTAACAGAATGCCGTCGCGTGCATCAGAATCAAAAGCGAGAGCGGGGCGAGGGCCACGGGCAGGCTGCTCGAAAAGAGCGTGCTCGCCAAAAGAAGGGTTCCCGCGTAGTTGGCCGCGATGCTGATCCCGAGACTCAGATCATCCCAAACCTTATGCGTGCGGAAACGTGCGGCTCCGGTGACCGCAGCGAGCAGGAACATCGAAAGACTGAGAAGTTCGCGTTCCATAGGATATCCTTTATTTTGCGGGGGTTAGCCGTAAAATAGCCTATCGGATCCTATGATAATGAAAATCAAGATCAATTACAAGATGTTTTTTGACCGGCTCAGGGCAGAGCCACGAGCTGTTCCAGAAGCTGGCGGCTCGTGATGCGATTCTGCAGATAAAGATCCCCGGTCACCACACCATCGGCCAGAACCATATGATGCGCCTCGCTTTCCTCTGCGGCTTCCAGTTCGATATTCCAAACGATGGCGTTGGGATTCGGGGTTTCCTGCTGGACAAGGTTTACTCTTTTCCATTCATCATGGGCGCTGCGCACCAGATCACCGGCCTTGAGATCCTTGGCTCCGATCAGACCGAGCTGGCTCAAGAAAGGATGATCACGCGTCACGCGCACGTCCTTGTCACCAATCCGCACAAGGTAAAGACCCTGATATTCCGGCCCGCGCACGACATTGCGCAGCGCCACGCCGCGCTTCAGCATGGGGTTATAGACAAGGTCACCGATCCTGAGGTCCTTGATGATCCTATCGGTGCCATCGGCCATGCGAATGCGGGTGTTTTCATCAAAGCAGCCCATGGCTCGGGAACCAACGATGCCGGCCGGTGCGCAGGCGTTCGCGGGATCAAAACCATAGAAATCCTTGCAGTGATAGCAAAGTTCCAGATTGGGAAACTGCGCCTGAAAGCCATTGATATGCGAGCCGCCGGCCGGGTTGCACATGCCCACGGGAGGCTGGCTCTTCACGATCGCGCATTGGCTGGCGCAGACTCCTCCATTGCCCGAGCCGCTGCCGGCGGGAAAGGAGAGACTGAGTTTAAAATCCATGATGACCTTGGAGCCATCCACCTGCTCGGCGATCGCCGTATAGGTGTGAAAGCCCGCGACAGCGGGAATCGGACCCAGGATCACCTTATGCGCGGGATCTATGCGGAAGGCTGCGGTCTTGGGAAAGGAATTGGTGGCCGCGATCTGCGTTCCGTCCCGCAGAATTTTGGCGTCCGTGACCACGTGGTTGCATTCCAGGAAGAGACTGCCTTGATCAAAGGGTGAATCATATTCCTGGGCCGGACCTGGGATTTTATTGACAGGCAGCGGCGTTCCATCCTTCTGCTGCACATAGAAGTGGCAGCTCGAAGGCGGTGGGGGCGCCATGGCCAGGAGAGCCTTGGTCAGCATAGCCTTCTGGCCAGGCTTGGCAGGAGCCAGTGCCTCCACGTAAATGCCCTGCACCAAAAAAGGTCGCGTGGCATCATCACTGCATTTATAACCAAGAACCTTCAGCTGCGTGTTCTCATCAGGCGCAAGACCCGGATTATTCTTTTTGCTCAGGCGATCAAAGACGTCATCTATATTGGTCTTGAGCTTATCCTGATTGAAGCTCTTGATGGTCAGGCTCGCCACTTCCGAGCGCCAGTAAAGGTCGGCCTGTTCCTTCAGCTTGCGATTCTGATCGCAGGCGCCCGCAGGTATATAAGGATCCACATAGACTGGTGCGGGCTGGGCCGGTTGATCCGGGACCAGAAGCCTTGCGGCCAGCTGAATGGAGGACGTATTCTGCTGCTGCATGAAAGATTTGCTGCTTTCCACCTTGACCTGATCGGCGCGCGAACTCAGGCTTTTGAATTCCATCTGCGAGAGCATCAATGAAAAGCCGCCGACGAAGATAAGGAATGCGGCGGAGGCATTGCCTCGTTCTGAATGCGTCATCCATCACTCCTTGAAAGTGCCGTTGGTTCTTGTCTCTTATCGACCCGTTCGGCTTTAGGCTGTGGCTTTTCCTGATTGCCAAAGCATCCTTTTGTGTTAGCCGACCGATTTCGCTCACCCGCGATCACTTACCCAGAGTAAAACTGTCGGAATTTTTCTTGATCACGTAATCACCGTTGACCGGAACCGCCCAATAGAGCGTATAGAAAACCTGGGCTCCCGCGCTTTTGCTGGCGGCGGCGAAGTCCGCGCAGGAATCGGGATTGCCATTATGCAGATTGGTGAGTGTCCAGCCGACTTCAGCAAAGGCAAGGGGCGCATTCAAAAACGTGTTCTTCGGAGCGTTCGCATCGCTGCGAATATTCATGCAGAGATAGAATTTGTTATCATTGCCCGCATTCGGATTGCCCGGTCTTTGCGGAGTCTGGCAGCGCTTCACGACCTCTGCGAAGGTGCCGTTGACTTTGGCCTGCACTTTCTGTTTTTCCGCGGCATCCAGATCATTTGAAATCCAGTTGCCGGCGGAGACGGCATTGGTGAAGCTCAGGGCGGAGTTTCCGAAGGACTTCACCAAAGGACGCGCATTCAGCTGCGCAGCATAGTCGAGACAGCCGGGCGTGGCGGGACTGATCTGCCGGATCATCGTCGAAATCTCGGCGATAAAGGCCTCTTTCACATCACCGGACGCCAGGCTGCTGTCCATGATTTTACGCGCGCTCTGCGAACGACTCTGGGCCTGGAAATAAAGGAAGATGGCAAGGCTGAGGACCGCCACGGAAATAAGGACCTGGATCATACTGAAACCGGCTTCGGAATTTTTTTTCATGGGCATTTGGGACCTCTGTAGGGCAGCTGGATTTCCATCGAGCTGCTTTGAATGATGGCCGGAAGCGAGCCGATGGACCGGAGCCAGGTCTTGACGCTATTCATCAAGGACGGCGACGCCGGCTTTTCCTTGGCGCTGTCCAGGACCTGATTCAAGCGGTTGAAGCTTTCGTCGAGCGACTGCGCGGAATCGTGCAGAAGGAGGCGGTCGGGATAGGACACGAGGAACTGAAAGAAGAACACCTTGTCATCAGCAGGATAACGCGCGAGCGGCTCGACCTTATCCCGCACGCGATCCTGCAGAACGCCGAGCTTGCCGATATCATTCATGCTGAGTCTTTGACAGTATTTTTCCGCAGCCGCGGAACAGAGGAAGAGACCCCAAAAGCTGCGTTCGGGCGTAATGGGGCTGGAAGGTATAATTCACGCCTTTTTTCAGCTGGGCCAGCGAGAGCTGCACCTGAACCGGCTTTTGATTGCTGGCCGGGTCCAGGTTTTCCAGGCTCAAGCGCAAGGCGGGCTCTTTCCGTCTGCGCAGACGCAGATCCTCCTTCATGACATCAAGGTCACCCTGCATGCAGCCCCGTTCGAAGGCATGGGTGCTGACCTTGAGTTCGAACGTGCCTTTGTCGGTGCGCTTGACCGGAAGGGCCAAAAGACCAGCGGCGCGTTCCTGGACGAAAAGCTGGGATCGCTGCTGGCTTTCCGCCTGATCCTTGGCCAGCTGCTGGGGACTCGAAAAAATCTGTGGAGCTGCAGGCTCGGCTTTCGCGGGCAAGGCCGGAGGGCTTTCGGGTTTTGATTTTTTCATAAAAAACCAGATGACTCCCAAAAGTGCGAGGGCCGCCACAATCATGGAGGCATCCCCTGACTTTGCCTTGGTCTTTGGTGCATTCTGTTTTCGCTTCACGCGTGGCTCTCTGGCTAAAGGGTTTTGCTGTTCTCCTATTATCAGGTATTCATGCTAAGGCGCCAAGCTGTCTGCTGGTTACTTATGGGTTGACAGCTTCAGCCAGGACCGAAAAAATAGGCCTTTTGGATGGAGGGTGAACCTTGTGACGCGGAAGAATGTCCTGATAGCCATGGCTTTCAGCGGAACCATGGGATCCGCATCCTGGGCGGCAGAGCCCATGCGTAAAGCCTGCACAGCCGAGCTTCAAAAGTATAAATGCGATGCGAAAAGCGAATCGTATGCCTATGAGTGCCTGAGTAAGCATGAGAAGGCGCGAACCAAGGATCTTGGTTTCAGTCATCCCTGCTTCAAAGCCTATGCGTCTTTTGAGAAGAGTTCAGGGAAGGGCGATAAGGTGGAAAGCCATCAGGTCGAGCATCCGGAGCATACACGATAATGGAACGAACAGTGCAATCGCGCTTCGTTGTTTGGATTTGCCACGTCATGAAAGGGCAACTTATGCATCAAAAAGTTTTAACTCTCACTCTTCTGCTGTCCTTGACAGCGCTCGCCTGTCGCCGTAATTCGCCTCCGCCACCGGAAGCCGGCCAGGATCGCTTCCCCAACTCCAATACCACAGTGCCGCCCGGTGATACCGGATTTCAGGACGGAACCTTCGCGCATCCTGATGGCGATAAGCTGAGGTTTGAGGGCAAGGCCGTCGAGGAATCACCGTGTGCGGACAACTCCCGACCTGGACAGGATCAGACCAGTATTGATGAGACATGCCCTGATCAGGATATCAAACCGCTGGTGCCCTTATCCGCACCTACGCCTTCGGAAATGGCGAAGCCGGCGCCGTGAAGTCTGAGTTTGTTCTGGGGCAGAGCGCAGGAATCAACCCGCGCTGAGGCGGGTGATTGCGGCTGCGAGGATTAGCGGGCCTTTGTGTAGCCGTCATCCATGGCGGCTCGCTCGCTCATGAAGCATTCGCGGTTGTCGGCGCTCAGGATTTTCTCGCCTTTCAGCATCACTTCATAGTCTTTGTTCGACTGAGTGTAGTAGCGCTTCGTCGTCTTGTTGGCGACGACGGGACAGGCGGACGCTTTCACTTCGTTGCCAGCTTCCTTGATGTCCGCGCTCACTTCACGGGCCACTTCCTTGGTCTTCTGGCCCACGCCGGTGGCGGCCTGCTGCGTGCCTTCCTTCACATCCTGCCAGCCTTCTTTCATATTGGCCTTTGCAGTGTTGTCACTGGTGGTGACTTCGTTGGTGCGCTCGCTGGTCGTGCTGCTGTCGCTGCTGGGCGACGAAGTACAGGCTGCAAAGGCTACAGTGGCAAGTCCAAGAGCGAGATTGCGTAGCAGGGAAACGGTCATGAGTATCACTCCTCAAATGGTGATGGGTCGTCAGCAAGAAAACACGCGAGGCGTTTTGCAACAAGCATGCCTCGGGAATGAGGCTAGTCGGACGCTGCATGGCAAGGAGACGTGTAGTCCTCAGGCTGCAGCGCGATGGATTACCAGGAAGGCTTCAGGCGGAAGGCGCCCAATAGCTTCGTTCAGGGATTTTTGCGGAATATTTTGCAGGCTTTGCAGCAGCGCCTCGCTGGGCTGGCCGATCCAGATCTGAAAGGGAAGCGGGAGGAGTTTTTCCAGCTTCTGCAAAAGACCGACGGGAAGATCGGAGGCCCTATCGTTTGTGACGATGCGGGCAATGAACTGGGATGCATCGCCCTGAAGGCTTACGTGAACACCCATAAGAGGCAGGGTCTGTTCCAGACTCTGCTCAATTTCGCGTAAATGAATCCACTGGCCGGAACTATTTTTAAAGCAGTCCTGCGTACGTCCTATGACGTCGAAAGAGCCGGATGCATCCTCGAAGGCCAGGTCGCCGGTCGGGATCCATCCTTCGGAGATACTCTCGCTTTGGCCTGACCACTGTCCCACAGAAGGGCTCCGAACCCAAAGCTCCTGCCAACCGTGACTGGGGTGGGGCATGATCCTGACTTCACAGCCCACGGGCCGCCCATTCATTAATACGCCCGGACCGCATTCTGTCAGACCATAACCCCAGTGAAAGGATGCCAGGAGCTGAGTCAGCTGCTGCCGCTTCGCTTCGGTGAGGTAGGCTCCACCACTATGGACATGAAGTTTTTTCAGAACAGGCAGAACTTCTGGATGGGTTTCTGCGTACTGAAGCAGAAGCTGCAGACTACGCGGCACAGCAGCCAGCCACTCGATCTCATAGTGATGGAGTCTGTTGAACATGGCGCGTGGATGCAGAGCAGGCTCTGTGATCATATAGAGATGCTGGCCTGCATAAAGCCCGAGCAGACCATCCAGGATAAGGCCGAAGCTATGAAACCAGGGAAGTTGCAGCCAGCGTTTGGTCTCCGCTTCGATCCCCATGACCTCGGCATGAGTTTTCAGCTGATGCCGTATGCCCTCGTCGTTCAGACGAACACAGCGCGGCTGCCCCCGCGTGGTGCCGCTCGTATGAAGGAGCAGCGCGAACGAGAGGGTTCCAGCCAGTTCGGGTGCCAGCAGGGCTTCACTCCGCACGAGCTGGCCGTCGCAGCCTTCTTTCCATAGCCCACGCGTCACGGATGATGTCTGACCATGATCCCGCAGGGACAGGGGGCAGAAGATAAATCCGCCCTGCAGGCAGGCGAAGAAGTGAATGAAGGCCTCAAGACCGCCCTTCTCCTGCACCCAGATATCCCCGGGCTTCATGCCCTGCGAGCGCATGACATGACGTCGCGTAAGTGCTGATGACCACAGCGAAGCCGCAGAGAGTATTGTTTCCTCCTCGTAAGAATGCTGGACGAGGCAGGGAAACGACGCCCCTTTCAGACGACTTTGGAAGACTTCCAGTAGCGTGCTTTGGGTCATGAGGTCCACTCCGGTGCGGGAAACGAACACAATCGTCATTTCAAGTTCGGCGCGTTCCGGGGAAATTCAAATTAAGATCCAGGGGATGGACCGTGCGCAAGGTGTAAGTGGCTAAATTTTCAAAAGAAAGTCTTGGTCGTAGCTTGCATCAAGAATGCACGGATAAAGTCTTTACAGGTTTCTACGATAGAGGCTGGTAACGGTTTGCGAAAAGGAGTCCGTCATGAGCCAGACTTTGCAGAAGTTGAGAACTTTGGTCAATCAGCCCGGACCTGAATCCGAGGCGGTGGCCAGCAGCGATAATTCCGAAGTGGCCAGCCTGGAAGAACAGCTCGTCTTCTTCTATCAGGAACTGGAGTATCTGCAGCAAAACTTTCCCAATCAAACAGTTCGCTCGCTGGTCGATTATGCGAGGTCCCTGCAGCAGCGCCTGGAGAGTGGAAGCGGCGGCCAGGGCGATCTGGGTTTCGTACCCGCTGATATCGTAAGACGCCTCGGCACGCTGGATCAGGCGACGGCCGATCAGTGCGATTTCGGTATCGTGGAAGTGGATGATAACGGTTTGATTCGCCTTTATAACCGCTGGGAACAGCAGCTGGCGGGTATCTCGCTGCAACAGGCGCAGGGCCGGAACTTTTTTATCGACGTGGCGCCCTGCACCAACAATAGACTTTTCCTGGGTCGTTTCCGGCAAGGCGTGCAGACCGGAAGTCTGGATGTGGGATTCAATTATACCTTCACGTATAAGATTCGTCCCACCAGCGTTGCGATCCACATGTACCGTCATGCAGCCTCGCAGCGCAACTATGTGTTCGTGAAAAGACGCTGAAACCCGGAGTGAAGCCATGGTTCACGATGCGGATTTGGATGCGATACAGGTTTCCCTTCTGAAACTGGGCAAGGCGATCGACAGCGGTCAGCCCTCGGCCGAGCTTTTGGCTTTGGTGGCAGAAACTCTGGAAATCCTGCGAAAAAAACAGGCTCAGGCAGCCTAAGGCGGTGGTCATGCAGCTTCCCTTTGCCAGTCTCCTTGCCAATCTGGAGCTTATCCGGGCCACGCACCCGGAACTCAGAAGCTCCTGCATTTTCCTGCAGACCTGGCTGGAGCTGGCCATGCGGGGGCGGGCCCCCGAAGGCATGCTGCCGTCCCACCTTTGGCTCGAAAACATTCTGCGCCTGAGTCCTTTGGCTACGATCAAATTGTTCGAGGCGATTCCCGTCGAAGAACGCCGGTCCTCGGGCTTTGCGCTCTTTGACGAGGGCTTTTCGTTCCGTCTGAGCGATGGACGGGAATCAGTGCCCCTGGCTCATGTTGCTGGATTTCACGCCTGCCTTGCCATGACCACGACCGTGGTGGCGGGCAAGGAAAAATTTCACTATCTGATCGATGGAGCCTACTGGAGCGGCCAACCGCTTCCGCGGGGAATTGACGATCCGCGGCAGGTGATCCTGGTGAACGTGAAGGTCCCAGGCGAGGCGCCTTATGTACTGCCTATGATTCGCCATCAGATCCAAATACTGAAGGAGGCTGATGGTGCGGCTGCTTGAAGAACTCCAGCACCTGGAGCAGCAATTCGGTGCCGATGCGCGCGATATGATGGCGACCTTCGAGCAGGAGGCGCTGAAACTCTGTGATGACACGGAAGACCTGATTCTGGATATGTCGCGACCTGCGCAGCCTACGGAATTCAATCATCTGATGCGCAACCTTCACACCTTGAAGGGGATCACAGCACAGAGCGGGCTGAAGAGTCTTTCCCATTTGATTCACATGATCGAAGACCATATGGTCGGTTTCAAGGATCGAACCGATAACGACCTGCACGGAGCCAGCGCATCCTTCGTCTCCTTTCTGGATAATCTGCGGCATCTGGTTCAGATCGCGCAGAACCCGGAAAATGCTGAGGCCTTGATTTCGATAGGCAGCACGCTGGAAGTGTCCGTCAAATCCCTGATCCGAAGTCTTCAGGAATGTCAGAGCGGAAGCAAGGCCAAGAGCCCTGACGTCACCTCGGCTATGGAAAGCAAGGACGTTCAGCGGGCTTTAGCCTACAGTCTGGATACCGCGAGCTTTGACCACATTCTGAAGTCGCTCGAACAGGCTCTGATGAAGCAGTATGAAAGCAAGGCGCCCGAGGCCCTTGCGTCCATTCAGATCCTCCAGGAGGCTGTGTTCAATCTGATCGCAGCGCGGACCTCGCCCGGGAAAACGCTGGCCAATAAACTCAAGCGGCTGCTGCGCGACACTGCGGATAAGCTCGGCAAGGAGATTGAATTTCAGGTCATCGGCTTTGATGAAAGGATTGATAATAACCTTCTGATGGCGCTGAGTGAGTGCCTTGGGCATATGATCAAGAATAGCGCCGATCACGGCCTGGAACGGCCGGATGAAAGGGTGGCCCAGGGCAAACTGGGTCAGGGGCATTTGACTCTGGAGCATAAAAAGCTCGGGGATCGTACGCTTGTGACTCTTCGTGATGACGGAGGCGGCATAGATCCCGATCGCGTGGCCCAGATCGCGATTCAAAAAGGTCTGATAAGTGCGGCGGACGCTACGCGCATGACCAACTATGAAAAGCAGGAGTTGATTTTCAAGCCAGGCTTTTCCACCAAGGCCGAGGCATCGGAAATCTCGGGTCGCGGCGTCGGCATGGATGCTGTGATTCATGAAGTGATCCGGGTCGGAGGCAAGCTGACCTTTGAGTCGGAAAAAGGCCGGGGCACCACGTTCTTTATGGAATTCCCGGCGCCCTATCAGCTGGAGGTGATGGCGATCTTTCGCTATCAGAATCGGACGTTTGCGCTGCCGACCCGCTTCGTGCGCGGAGTCGTGCTGGATCCCGAATTGATCGAGCTGGAATTCGGTACCGCGCGCTTGAAAGATGATGATGAGACCTATACGCTGCTCGCGCTGCGTGACATCGATCAGAACTCCAGCGTGGACCATTTCCGGCCGCTGATCCTTCTGGAGCTTGCCGGTGCCCCCTGCGCTCTGATGGTGGATGCCTACTGCGCGGCCCAATCCATTTTCGTCCTGCCTCTTTCCGCAGCCCAGGATCTGCCTGTTTATCTGCGCGGTGCCGCGAATGATGCGAACTGGGGACCTATCTACTGCATCGACTGCGTGGAACTCGAACGCAACCTTAATGTCTATATACCAGAACCGGAGGATAGCAACGTGAAAAATTTCGCCCCTCTCCAGGGTCACAAGGCGAGCAAAGAGGAGATACTGAGCGCGCTGGAAGGCTCGCGCTTTCTGCATCGAATGGCCATGCTCCTGGAGCCTTTGAAAGACAGTCCCGAGATTCAGGACGCGGTTCTTTCGTATATCGCCATGCAGGTCGATGAGGTCAAGGAGACGATGGATCCCATCCAGGATCCGGATGAGCTGCATTACCTGGTGGCCATCGCCTATACCCAGTTCAAAACGAAATGGATCCAGCATAACACCAAGATGAATTACATGATCGAAGCGGGACTGGAGCCGACGGTGCTGGATATCTATAAGACGAGTTCCCTTTCGCATCTTTTGGATCTTTTGGAGCCATTGACCCATCCCGATGCCGTGCGGGCCGTAACGCAGACCCTGGGACAGACGATTCGCGAACTGCATGCGGCCTGAAGTCCTTCATCCGTATGGGTTAGAAGCCGGTAGCGACTGTCATCTTTTTTTCTGCTGTCAACCCCCGCACGCACTCTTCATTTAAAAAAAGGCGTGGTCTTCACGCCTTGGCCTTGGTTGGCTTTTTGCAATGAATTTCCTGCATTACCAAAGTCAGTATGATGGTTTGTAAGAATTCTTGCCAAGGGGTCACCTCATGTCTTTGTGGGCACGGAAACAATCGTGGAGTGTGCTGCTGCTGAGCATCATGGCGACGCTCATCGCGGTATTGGGCCAGAATAGTTTCATCGGAGTGTTTACCGTCGATTTTCTGAAGACACTCCAGCTGAGCTTCACCGAGTTTGGTTTCCTCATGATGGCGGCGACTCTATTCGCCTCGCTTCTGGTGCCGCGCACGGCAAGGCTGTTGGATAGCCTGGGGGCCATGCGCACGACCCTTATCATCGCCGGTGGTGGGATCGCGACCCTTCTTTTGTTTGCGATGACGCCCTGGATGGCAGCGAACCTGTCGCCGACATTCGCGGTGATCATGCTGGGATTGACTCTGACGGGATTTCGCCTCTGCTTTCGCGGCAGCTTTCGCATGATATCATCGTCCCTCGTGACTCTTTCCTTCGCGGAAAAGGATCGCGGCAAGGCCTTCGCCATCGTCGGCGTGCTGAGCGGCCTCGTCGGCTCCAGTATTCCTTACGTGGCCTATCAGCTGCATGAGGCCCTCGATTTTTTCAAACTGAGCATGGTTTTGATCGCCGGGCTCCTGGCCTATGCCGCGCTGTTCATGAGCCTTCGTCAGCACGTGAAGGCAGGCGCGTCCCAGAAAAAGAACGAGGATGCTGCAGAGCATGACGATGGAAGCCTGGCGCCGGAAGTTGCGCGGCAGCGCTTGAGTTTTTGGCTTTATATGATGGGCGTGCCTTTCTATTCGCTGCTTTTGAGTTCCGTGATTCTTTTTCTGGACCCGATCGCCGCGGGCTCGGGCGTGTCCTATGCCAAGGGTCTATCGTTCTATATTCCGGCGGCCATGGTCGGGCTGCCGAGCCTCGCCTGGGCTCTGATGAATATGCGGAAGAGCCGGCTGGTGTTTTTGCTTTACCTCGGCAGCATCATGGCTTCCTTTACAGGTTTTCAGATGTTTCAGAGCCTGGGTGGTCAGCTGCTGGCCTTTGGCGGTTTTGGAATGGCGAGTGCGCTTTACACGGCGCTTTGCATGAACCTCTGGCCGACTCTCTATGGTCGCCGCTTCGCCAATCGTTACCTCGGCATGGCAGCCTCCTTTGATCTCTTTGCGACGGCCATCGGTCCGGTCTTCTTTGGTTTTCTTTTGGATCATATGTCCATCGGCCAGGCCCTGCGGCTCTGTCTTTACATGCCGCTTGTGGTGGGGCTGCTGTTCATCATCGCCTGTCTGAAGGAGCCAAACGATCGCCTGCAGTCCGGGGCGGTCTGGGTCAGCTACGGTGCGGGCCTTTGGGATCGCCTGCGGCTTCGCGGACAGCTCGGGGGTGCGCCCTTGGTTCCTTATCGCATCCGCAGCCTGCGGTTTTTTCCGAATCATCATTTTCTTTCCATCCTCTGGCAGATGATGGAACGCGTGGAGAACGGCCAGCCGATGACGCTTCATGTCGTGCCGCTGCGTCGCGATCAGGCTACGATGACGATCGCCGTGCATGCTGCGCTGCGCGAGCATGGTGATAAATTCAAGGCCTTTCATGCCATTCGCGATCAGGTGCGGGAAATCTTCCATGGGGAAGGCGGCCGTCAGGAGGCGCCTTTTTCCCTGTTCCATGTCGTGCCGAAGGCGGCCGTTCGCAGTGAGATTCTGAATGCTCCCGCGGTGCAGCAGCATATTCTGGAAAGCCGGGATCCCAAAGCCGGAAAGCTTGCAGAAACGTATTTCAATGAGATCGTCTGTGATCGGCGGCATATTTACACGAAGGTCCTGTCGGGCAGTCTGCGCTTTATCTTCCGCCGCCTTTTCCTGCGGATGGAAATGGCCGGCACGGCCCGGATCAAGGAACTTGATCGCCATTACCAGGTGGTCTATCTCCCTTCGCATCGCAGTCACATTGATTTCATCGCCACCTCGCAGCTGCTTTATCTGAACGGCATCGAGCCGCCTTATATCGCGGCCAGCAATCACCTGAATTTTTTCCCCGTGAGCCTTCTTCAGTACGTGTCGAGCTACTTCATTCGACGCAAAAAGATGGATGCGGTTTATAATGCCGTTCTTTATGAATATATGAAAGTGCTGCAGCGCTATGGAAAGTCCCAGATGGTCTTCGTCGAGGGCACCCGCAGCAAGATCGGTGAAGTATTGCAGCCCAAGGCCGGCATCGTTTCGCAGTATATCAACGCCTACGTCGAGGAACGCGCCCGGCCCGTGGTCTTTCTGCCTTTGAACATCACCTATGACTTCATCCTGGAAGGTGACAGCTACCTTCAGCACATCATCCAATTTAGAGAAAGCGTGAACGAACTGGATGATGAGCATAAAAATGCCTTTGCCCGGTATGTGAGCGAAGCCTCGGGACGCAGCCTCTGGGCCCGGCTTCGGGGCTTTGCGAGCTTTCTGCGGAATCTGAAGCCGCGGGGCAGCGTCTACCTTACGCCCGGTGAACCCATCTTTTTGGATGACGTTTTAAGGAAGCATTGTCCCGATTGGAGAACAAGACCTATCGTAAGGGAGGAGGCCATCCCTGATGCGTGGATCCGCGACATGGCCCGTCATGTGGCGCGATCCGCCTGCGTGGAAATCAACCGCGTCTCGCCCTTGACCCCCAGCTCGCTGGTGGCCACCGCGCTGCTGGCCAGCCAGGGCCGGGCCCTGTCGGAAAGCGAACTGCGCGCCTACGTGAACACGACGTCAGAGCTTTGGAGTCGCGCCTACGATATCGAAGTGAAGCATGAAGTCGCGAGTCTGGACGCGACTCTGGCCGCGATACCCTTTTTGAATCAGTGTCGGAGACGCGGGGAAAGGCGTGCCCCGGAGGCCCCGGTCGAGGTTCGTAACCTCAGAAGGGGCGACCGGCGCAAGACGCAGAAAGTTTTCCTGGCTCCTCTCGACAGTCTTCGTTCGACATATAATCGCAATGTGGTGATTCACAGCTTTGTGATTCCCCACCTTTTGGCGAATATCCTGGTCGAGCGGAACATGGTGCTGCGGGAGGATATGCGGGAATACTTCTTTTCCCACTATGAACCTTTAAGGCATCGCTATCATCTGCCCTGGGAGACCGAAGGCGCCTGGAGGAAGCTCGAACATTTCCTTGAACTCTTTGAAGAGAAGGGCCTTCTCAGCCAGGGCCCGGATGCCATCCTTTTGAATCATCGCGAGGATATGCTGACCATCCTCGGCATCTACGCCCGGGCTTTGAAGTCCATCGCCTGACCCCGGGCCCGGTCTGGGCCCGCTTTCCGAACTGTCGCCATTTCCATTCAGTTTGAGAGTATCTCCCAGGGATTTTTACTCTGGGAACGCTTATTGCAGATCAAAAGCGGATCCGAAATCCGGGAGGATGGATCTGTTATTTTGACACTTTATTTGAGATGGAGACGGTAATGCGTAACTGGAAATTTCTTGCAATCCCAATGATGGTAACCGCTTTGGGAGCTTTCGGCTGCACCAAAACAAAAAAGGAAGCTGCAGAAGAAGGTCAAAAAGAAATCCGGAATGAGCAAAAAGATGTCATGGAAGAGCAGAAGGACGTGACCGAAGCTCAGCGTGAAGCTCAGAAGGACATCAACGAAGAGAAAAAAGACGTGATTGAAGCACAAAAAGACGTGGAGAAAGAAAAAGCGGAAGCGCAAAAGGAAATCAATCAAGCTCCACAGTGATGTGAAGCCATACGGGATCTCCTGAGGGGAATCAACGTCCTTTCAGGAGGCTCCCTTGTGAATCAAAACCGCGGCAAACGACTCTCGTCCCGGTCTTCCGCCTGCCAGATCGCATCGTATCGCAGCAATCCCAATTCCTTCATCAGAATCCAGACTTCTCCGAAACGCTCAAGTTCCAAACCCAGAATGACGCCTGACATCGGCTCCTCTTTGATTCCTCGTGCGGCCAAAAGTTTACGACCGTCTACCGCAACTTTCAGTGTATCGCCCTCAGGACGCAGGATGAAGCGGAACGAGGCTATCAGGAAACGGTCCGGCGCCTGGGGATCCACAGCGAGACGGTCGAAGCGGACATACGGGGTCATGGTGTCGCCGCGGAAGTGCAGGCGACGATCGTCGAGGAGGGTCCACTTTTTCCTGGCACCCGTTCCCGGTTCGAAGCGATGGAGAGTCTGTTCCTGAAGCTCATCATCATAAACGGTGAAAAAGATAAAGGGCGAACGCTTATCCGAGGACGGAACCATCCAATAGCGAAAGTCCTGACGCGACCAGGGCAGCTCGGGATAGAAAGTGGCCAGAAAGCTCACGCTTTGCTTATGAACGATCGCCGGTCCCTGGGCGCCGCAGGACAAAAGCAGTTTATCCCCTGCAAAGAATATCAGGGGGCCCGAGCAGGCGGACGGCAGATCAGGTGCGATATAAGGTTCCCAGGTCTGATTCTGCAGACGATAAAGTCGAAGCGGTTCATTCCATTCTTGTTTGGCTTCCCAGATCTGACCGAGACCATCGACCTCGGCATTGCGCAGATCATGCTGGGCCCCGTCGGGACTCTGCAGCGGGTATTCGCGAAAGCTCACAAGATCCCAGAGCCAGACCAGACCCGTTTCGACCTGAGCGAGAAAATGTTTCGCCTCGGAAATCAATTTGAAATTCTTTTTCAAAGACGGCGGTCGATCGGAAGGCAGGGACACAACCGTCCAGCCCTGCTCGGCATCCAGTCGGGCCATTTCTCCATCCTCACGCATCAAAAGGGTTTGACCGTCCTTATCCTTGAACCATTCGGTCCATGCCTCACCATAAGCGGGCGTGCGGACAAAACCAAAAGGCAGATTCTGCCAAGGTTGGGATTCCAGATAAAAGAGTCCGGCGCTGCCACGAACCAGGACATGGCCAGTCTGCACGAAGGAGGCTGCGAGCGACGCGCCGTGAGTGGTCAGTGACACGAGCCGCGAGCCTGGCAGAAGACCGAGCATTTCCAAAGGTAAAATCAAGGGTTTTGGATAAAAGCGGAGCAGAGCCTTGTCATCGATCACGGTCCAGAGTCCACCTTCGGCATCCTGCGCGACGCCTTCATATTTTTGCAGCGCATCCGGCAGCATCGAACGCCATTTTTTTTG
>NZ_DASTAT010000055.1 GCF_035712445.1 Oligoflexus sp.
ATGCAGATAAACCCGTGACGCGGCCCCCAGGCCTCCAAGGTTCACTCCATCCGCCGTGAAGACAAGGACAGTGGGGCGTTCGGTGCCGACTGTCAGAGCGGGGTTATCGGTGAATCTTAGATCGTTCCTCACCCAGATGACATCGGCACTTCGCATGAACTTTACACCCGTTTGATATTGGCCAGGAGCCTGTCGAGTTCTTCCAGGGAAGGCAGCTCGCGCAGCCTTTCCGATTGCATCGATTTTTCCCCGCGCGGCATGCCACCGACCCAAACCTCGCACACCTTGGGCAGACGCTTCATCAGGTCGTCAAGGAAGTTACGGTTGGCCTCGGTGTAACCATCGAGGGGCGGCAGACCCACGACCACGCAGTTGGCTGAGAGGGCCTCGGTGGCTTCGGCCAGCGAAGCCGCGGGCAGGTTGGGCCCAAGGTAAAAGGTGGGGTAGCCGTGATACGCGCAGAGCACCGCGGCCACCATCACCCCAAACTCGTGCAGGTTGCCCTCGGACGTTGCCAAAACAAAGGACTTCGGCGATTTGGTATCGCCCATCATCGCATGCGAATGAGTCAGGAGATAGAAGAGCTGCAGCAGGTGATACTTCACGATCGCCGAGAGCGCATGCTCCTGGCCTATGGTGAATTCATCGCGGGCCACATACTCACCGATTCGCGACATCAGAGGTAAAACGACCTGAAAAAGGTACTCGCGCACACCATATTCGGCCTTGGCCTGCTGCAGGAGCACGTTGATCTTCACCAGCTCGTAGCGGCTGACGGCCTCTTCGATCCGCAGGGCCAATTCCTCGGCTCTGGAATTCTGCAGCGCCACCGCATCGCCCATGTCCGGTGTCTGCGCGGCTTCGTTCAGAAGACTGCTGAGTTCCGGCAGGGTATGACTCGCAATGTTTCCAATCAGAAAACCCTTGCGAATCAAAAGAGCGATCAGTTTCAGTTTCTCCAGATCCTCGATGGAATAGACCCTGCGGCCGTTTTCCAGGCGCCTGGGTTTGACAACGCCGTAGCGTCTCTCCCACGCGCGCAAAGTGTGTTCGTTAATGCCGGTTAGCTGGCATATGGTTTTGACGCTCAGTTTATCCTCGATCAATGTCAACTCCAGGGTGGAAGCTCCTTCCTGCGCGCTGCCTTATGAAGATCATCATGCGGCTTGTGCACAGGAATAAGCCTTGGATATGATGATCCTAATCTTCCAAGCCGGCTTGCACAAGTCAACCCCTCCCTGCACAAGTTTTTACCGAGTAATCAGAACCCGCGAACCGGCTTGACGACTCCCTGCGAAAATTTATTGAATTGCTTAACGCAATCCATGAGTTAGGAGAAAAAGCGAGGTGCTTTCGCTTTTCTCTGACTCTTTCTTTATAGCAGGCCATGAATAGGTTTTGCATCAGAATAATCATGCTAATGCTGTTCAGCAGAAAGAAACTCGCGGGGGACCGCGTGGCTGCCCAGCACAAAGGGGCATGCCGGTGTTGAGGCGCCCGAGGAATTGTCTTGGGAAAAAAGCTGGGAGTGCCTGAATTAGGCAAAGGGAGTTGCTTCGAAACAGCCATGGCGGCAGTTGCGTTTCCTGATCCAGGTGGATGATTGAGGAAAATCGTGGCCACTAATTTTCCTACTCAAGGTCCTTATAGCAAATAATACACAGCTTTTGTACAGGGTTTTTTTAACAGAAGCTGCACAAGTTTGCGCAGGTCGAGGACGCTTTCTGGCCCCGATTTCGGTCAAATCCATAAACATTACAGACAAATGTAATGTGAACAGGTATTGAATTAGTATTGTTGATTCATTTTTTATGCAATCTCAACGATGAAGACTTGCCAAGACATCATAAGAAGTATAATGACAATGCCTTGGCGATGATCGGAAAAGAGGATGACCTATGCCGAAGACGAACAAATCCCTGCGCAGTCAGCCTATCAACCTGCCACCCGAAGCGGCTGAACTGGGCGCCGTCACGCGAGCCACAGCGCGCGCTGTACAGAAACAGCAAAGCGCTGTGGAAGCCGGTCGCCGCATCCTGGATTTGACCGGAGAGAATACCGAGCGCGAAGGTCTGCGCGACACGCCTCAGCGTTTTGCCAAGGCCTACCAGGCTTTGCTGGACGGCTATAACCTTAGCCCGGCAGAAGCCGTCGGTAAAGGCGTCTTTCCCAGTGAAGGTCAGGGCCTCGTAGCAGTCGAGGACGTCGAGTTCTATTCCATGTGCGAACATCACCTGCTGCCCTTCTGGGGCAAAGCCACGGTCGCTTACTTTCCCGGTGAAAAGATTCTGGGCCTTTCGAAGATTCCCCGTCTCGTGGATGTCTTCGCTCGCCGCGTGCAGGTTCAGGAAAGGATCACCCAGCAGGTGCTGGATGCCGTGCAGAATCTGATCAGCCCGCGAGCCGTGATGGTCAAGGTCCAGGCCCAGCATCTCTGCATGATGATGCGCGGCGTGGAAAAGCAGCAGTCGCAGACGACCACCCAGTCCATCTATGGCTTCGACAATCTCCAGGACTATGAAAAGCAGCAGCTCTTGCGGCTGATGAAGTAATGAAAGAAAGCGTCCTGAACGAACCCTCGTTTCGGCTCTTTCTTGTCTATCGGCTGCTGGTGACCCTGGCGATTCAGATGCAATCGGTGGCGGTCGCCTGGCAGGTCTATAATCTTTCACATAGCGCCCTGCACCTTGGTTACGTGGGCCTTGCGATCTTCCTTCCGAACCTTCTTTTTGCCTTGCCGGGTGGGCGTGCGGCCGATCGCTATCCGCGAAGGCGGACCATGCTCATCAGCATCAGCCTGATTCTTCTGACCTCGGCCTCGCTGCTTCTCTCCCATCTTTTTCCCCGGAATGGACTCGGGCAGATTTATATCACGCTTGGCCTTCTGGGATTGGCGCGGGCTTATTACGGCCCGGCGGCCACTGCCTATCTTGCCCAGCTTGTGCCGACCCATCAGCTGCCGCGGGCGGTCGCTATCAATTCCACTGCATTTCAGCTGTCCACCATCATGGGCCCGGCCTTGGCGGGTGTGATTGTGGCTCTGCCCGACGCTTCGGTGGCCACGGTGTATGCGACCTGTCTCGTCTTTTTGCTGGCCGCTGTTCTGATCCTTCTCAGGCTGCCGATGCTGCCGGTTCCCGGCGGACCAGGTCGCGATCTGGACATCCTGGGCGGGCTTCGTTATGTCTGGGGAAACAAGCTGATCCTGGGCGCTATTTCGCTCGATCTTTTTGCTGTGCTTTTAGGGGGCGCGGTCGCTCTTTTGCCGGTCTTCGCCCGGGACATCCTGCATGTGGGGGCGGCGGGGCTCGGAACGATGCGGAGTGCCCCGGCCTTGGGTGCGACGCTGATGGCGATCTATCTTTCCCTGCGGCCTTTGAAGGGCCATGTCGGTCATAAGATGCTCGGGGCCGTGCTGCTCTTTGGCATCGCCACCGTGGGTTTCGGACTGTCCAGGAACTATCATTTTTCCCTCGCTTGCCTTGTGCTGCTGGGCGCCACCGATATGATCAGCGTGGTCGTGCGGCAGACTCTGATTCAAACTCACACGCCGGATGTCATGCGAGGCCGGGTGAGTGCTGTGAATATGGTGTTCATCGGCGCTTCGAATGAACTCGGTGAATTCGAATCAGGCGTGACTGCCGCCTGGCTTGGCACTGTGCCGGCTGTGGTGCTGGGGGGCGTTGGAACCTGTCTTGTCGTTCTGATTTGGTCCCTTATCTTTCCCACTTTGCGTAAAGTCGACAAGCTCCACCTCGGACAGTAGACGCTCCTTGGGTATACGAATGCTGGCCGTTGCGCCCTGTCCTGAACCCGGACTCTCCAGCTTCAATTCGAGTCCGAGATGCCGACAGGAATTGGCCGCATAATGAAGGCCGAAGCCATGACCCAAAGATTTGGTGCTGAAGCCGAAACGGAAGAGGCGGGATCCCACTTCGTCATCGAAACCATGACCGTTATCCTGGATGAAAAGAGTCAATCCCTCGTCATCCCGCGCGGTCGCAAAGCTGATGCGCCGCTGACCCTGGCCCTCGGTGGCGTCGATGGCGTTGCGAATCAGAACCGTCAGGATGCTTTCAAAAAGAAACCTCTCGGTCAGAAACGTTGCATCATGCTGCACCTGCATTCGCTCCTCGACGCGATGACGGCGGAAGGTTCCGAAGTAAAGGAGGAGCGTATGATGCAGAAGCTCCGAAAGCTTATAGGCCTCGGGGCTTTCGCTCTGATGCACGAAGGCCAGCTGGGACGAGATCGCGGCCATGGCCATGCGCACGTTATCGATCAGCCCGCGCAGTATCCCCTGAACATGCTGAAGCGCCTCCTGCTCGGCCGCCTCCAGCCTTGTGATCATGGGCTGCAGGGATTCGGTCGCACGCGGATCGGTTTGCCATTTTTTCAAAAAGGCCATGGTCAGCTGTCCGGGAGCATCGCGCTCCATATGTTCGCGCAAAAGCGTGCTCTGGATATTGAGCGAGGTGATGATATTGCCGATATTGTGCAGGGTCAGCGCGGCCACTTCCGACTGGCCGAGGCGCTTGGCGGTATCCAGCAACTCCTTCTGGGCATCGATCAGCTGACGGTTGCTGGTCTCCAGTTCCTGGTTCTTTCGTTCAAGATCGCGGGTCGTCTGATTCAGTTCGGCCGTGCGCCTCTCCACAAGGTTCTGCAGATGCCGGGAAATCACGAGGCGCCAGAGATAGGCCACGGCCATAATCAAAAGGCCCAGGGAAGCCAAAAGGATCCAGGCATAGGACATGCGCACGGTGTCTGCGAGCTGACGTGAGGCGCTGGACGTCCCGACGGTCAGGCGCAGATTCCACCCCAGCGACGGCGCATAGGGGGGCGCCTGAAGAAAGGATGAACCGCTCATGAAATCACCATCATCGGTCTCAATCAAAGACCAGATCTTGGCTGCCCGTGATCGATCCGCTGTCCCAGGGTAACGGGCCGGACGTTCATTCGCACCCTGGAATTTAATCTGGGCGCCCGCCTCGGCCATGCGTTCACCTTGAGCATTGATCAATTCCAAACGGGCCACGGAGAATCCGCCCGCGTGAAACATCGCATAGGCCTGATCGAGTTCCTTTTGTATCCACCGCACGCCTACGCGCAGGGCTATCACCCCGCGCACGGTTCCCTTGGAATCGGTGATGGCTGAAGCGAAGGTGGTCGTGCGCGCGTTGCGTCCATCCATCCAGGCGAGGTACGGATCCGCTGCGGGGTCCTGCACATAGGTTTGCCCGGAAAGGGCCACCTGAAACCAGCGCTCCTGCCTGAAATCATAGGCCCGCAAGGGATCGAGTTTCAACGCGTCGCCTTCCGGTCCCAGCGTGTTGCTGCCGATGAGCCGGCCTCGGGTATCGGTGACCAGGACCAGATCGTAAATCTGATACAGCTGCACAAAAGTATTCAGTACCTCGGCGATCGCTTTGGGATCCATCGATTGGACGGCAGGGTTTCTGGCAAAAGCATACAGATCGTAATAACGTTCGTTCATCTGCGAACCCAGGCCGTGATGCACGGCGACGGACATGGCATCCATGGCATCAAAGAGAAGGCTTTGGGCCTGATCCGCGAGGCGTTTAAAAAGCAGAAGGGAACCGACGGCCATGGCCAGGATCACAAGGCCCACCACGAGGAGCACCTTGAAATCGAGACTGCGGATGGAATGAGAGAAAACTCTGAATCGGTTCAAGCCGCCTCCTTCGGGGACTGGCGGCTATATTGGCGAATCGAAGAGACCTTGTCAGCAGAAAATCAGCCTTTCAAAAGTTTCTCAATATCCGCCGTGATCGCCTCCGGCTTCACCGTCGGCGCATAGCGCTTGACGACCCGGCCGTCTTTATCCACCAGGAACTTGGTGAAGTTCCACTTGATATCCTTGAAGATGAAGCCGGGTTTTTCTTTCACAAGGTACTGGTAAAGGGGATGGGCCTTGGGCCCTTTCACATCGATCTTGGCGAACAGCGGAAACTTCACGCCGAAATTCATTTCACAGAAGGATTTGATATCCGCCTCGGAGCCGCTTTCCTGCTTGCCGAACTGATTGCAGGGAAAACCGAGGACCGTGAACTTCCTGTCTTTGTAAGTTTCATAAAGCTGCTCAAGGCCCTTGTACTGCGGCGTGAAGCCACAGCCACTGGCAGTATTCACGATCAGAAGAGTCTGCCCGCGGAAGTCAGCAAGGGATTGCTCATGGCCATCGATTGTCTTGGCCTTAAAATCGTAAATACCCATCGAAAAGACTCCTCAAAAGGAAAGTGGTCAACGGTTCCATTCATCTTTGCCTGAGCCGCCTTCGGCAAACAAGCACAATTTGAAATCCCCGCTTGCAGAAATCCCCTAAAGGTATCCGGCATTTGCCAGCAAAAACCCGCTTTTGCGCGACTCCATTCCGCTGTCATTGTCATTTTTTCAAAGCTTTCCCCCATGTTAGCTCGAAAAACTCGAACGTTACGCAGACGAAAGTGACAGAAAATGGCAGCCAAGCTCCTGATTTACATAGGGAATTTTATGGTTTAACTCTTGCAAGAACAAGGGCAATTGGGGAGGGAACCGCTTATGCGTAACATTCGTTATGGTCTTTACGCTTTGGTGCTGCAGCTGACGGCCTGCTCGGAGTATCCGATGAGCAAGCTGCAGAACGCGCCTTTGAATTCACGGACCGTCTTTCAGCGCAAGGCCCAGGTGGCTCTGCGGGAAGCGACCGATGCTCTGAGCGATAGCAACCATCGCGGCCTGCAGGGTGCCGGTGGCATCGGTTTTCGCCTCCAGGAGATCGTGCAGCAGACCTGCACCAATCAACCCGATGGCGCCGTCATCAGCATCCAGTCCTCGCAGACTTCGACCTTTGCGATGGATTCCATGGAAAAGAATTACCAAAAAGATATGTTCGTCAACGCCCAGGTGGAGCGGTCCTATAAGCTCGTGGGCGAGGATCTGGAATGTGCCCGTAAGCAACCCATCATCGAAGTCGACCTGGATCGTGAGCTGGTGAATATGCAGCTTGATGTCAAACATCGGCGCGAGGAAAAGACCTACATTTCCGAGCTGCAAAAACCCAAGGCTCCAGAAAAAACGGAGGCGACCGCAGCCGAAAGCACGGATGGGACCGCACCGGCCACGGATGAAGCCGCAGCCGTGCCTCCGCCCCCACCCTCGCGGCAGATGACGGCGATCAGCTCGCTGGTCGAGGGAACGCGCAAAGTCACCTTCACCGCCGCGCTCGGCGAGAACAATGATGATGTCAGCTACAGCAAGGAATCGCAGGGCACAGGCACCCGCCGGGAAACCGTGCAGTCCACCGAAAACGGTGATCAGGAGCTGAATTTCACCGTTCAAAGCCAATTCAAGATGGTGGATACCTATGATGAAAACGCCCGCGACCGCGCGGTCGGCCGGGGCCCCATCCGCAAAGAGATCACGAGCGGAACCGTGAAATCGACTCTGGCCGGCCAGGGTTCGGTGGAAACGACCTTCTCGGACCTCAAGCTAGAATTCACCCAGGGTGCCTGCAAAGCCGTCTCGGGCAAGGTTCAAAGCCGCTTTATGAATGAAGGCGAGACCACGCCGCGGAAAACCGTGGACTTTGATGTGGCCAGCGGCTCGGTGAAAGTCACCGTGATGTCAGAAAGCGAAAACGCCGATCCCCTTATGGATCAGGCGGATATCCTGTCGTCGATGGACCTGCAGAAGGAACTCTGCGCGCAGGATGCATTTTTGGATTGATCCATTGACCGCGTTACTTGGCTGGCACCGGAAAGATCGGCTGCCAGCTCTTTTGCTCCATCAGCCGCTTCATCGCCTCATTGAAGCGCCGGATGAGGATTTCGCCATGCGGTTCCTGCCGCGAAATAATCAAATGCCCGTTGAACGAGAGTTCCAGGTCGTCTTCGACCACCTTATGCCCCTTGCGCTCGTGAATGGCCGCCTGATCGGGATGCATCATGAGAAAATCAATCCGACCATTGCCCAGCATCTGCTGACACTGCGCGGGATCGTTGACATAAACGAGCTTCACCTTCGCGTCATTCTTTAATCCATTCCAGATGGTGCTGCCCAGAGTATCGCAGGTAATGCGATGCTGGACGTTGTCGAGCGTCAGGCGCGGGAGATCGAGGGATTTTCTGAGGACAGCGACCGTGGGCTTCACAAAAAGCGGATCGGAAAAATAGAAATCCTTTTCGCGTTCGCTATCCCGATACCAGGGAAAACTTGCGAGGTAAGTGGTCTTCTGCGTTTCCAGATAGGCTCGTTTCCAGGGCATGGGTTCGATTTTCGGTGTCAGCCCCATCTCCAGAAAGATCCGTCTGACATTCTCCACCAAAGGGCCGCCGCCGGGCTGCTCAAAGTCGATGGCTGGTTTATACGATTCCCCTGTCGCCAGCTTCACAAGCGAATCACTCGATTCCGCAGGGCTGGTCAATCCCAGAAAGGCCCAGGCCAGCCAGCGCAGCTTCCACAGTGTCATGTTCCCCACCGCCCCTTTCATGAGTAAAAATATGTGCTCGTCTTCAAAATAATTGAATTCAGGACCCAGGGGAAGATCTTTTACACCCATGGACATGAACAACAGATGCGGAGCTTTCATGGAAGAGATCCTTCGACGCATGGTTTCCATCTTCATGGCCCTGACCGAAACCGCGGCGCTGATCATCATATTTTTCGGAGCGCTGCGCGCCTTCATCCTTTTTATCGTGAACACTCTGAAACGTCGTTCCGCGGAAAGTTTTATCGTCGTGCGGCTGGACCTTGGGCGTTTTCTTGCTTTAGGATTGGAATTTCAATTGGCCGCTGATTTGCTCCGCACCGCAGTCGCGCCCTCCTTTGAAGAAATCGGAAAATTAGCCGCCGTGGCCACCATTCGGACAGCTTTGAATTACTTTTTGAGCCGCGAGATTCGAGAGGAAAGAAAGGAAGTGTCGGTTGACAAGGTTTGAGTCCCAGAAGATCCGTGAACGCAGCATCTACAGTCTCTCCGGTCCCGTCCTTTTTGAATTGCTCATGCTTTTTATGGTCCCCGCCGTGGACGCCTACTACATGACCCGCGTCTCGCCCGAAGCGGTGGCCGCCGTCAGCGCCGTGCTGCCCGTGACAGGGCTGGGCTTCATCCTTTTCGCACCCTTGACCCAGGCCGGTTCCAGCGTAGCGGCGCAGCACCTTGGTGCGAACAATCACCAGCTCGCCGGCCTGACCTTTTCTTCGCTGCTCGGTTTGAATATCATCCTGGGCCTTTTCATGAGCCTCGTCTTCATCAGTTTCGCCCCCTATCTTCCGGAATTCGTGGGGCTGACGGGAAGCCTTGCGGATCTGGCTTCGCTCTATATCCGCGCCTTGGGTTTCGGCTATGTGTTCCTGGCCATGAAGATGACCAGCTCCGGAATCATGAATGCCCTTGGTCGCACGCAGATCAATATGTGGGCAGCCGTGCTGATGAACGCGGTGAACCTGGGACTGAATCATCTCTTTGTTACAGGCGCCTTGGGTTTTCCCAAGCTCGGCGTCATCGGGATAGCCGCGGCCAGTGGCATTGCCTGGTTAGTCTCGTTTCTGGCCGCGCTTTATTTCTGTCATCACTACCTTGCAAGGCCGAAGGTCATAGCCGCGAGCCTGCCCGCTGTGCGGGAAACCCTCGGGCATGTGCTGAGAATCGGTCTGCCTTCGTCTTTGGAACCACTCTCCTATCAGTTAAGCCAGGTCGTGATCAGCCGCATCCTCGTGAGCCTGGGAGTCCTGGCCGTGACGACCAAGGCCTACGTCGCGAACATCACACTTTTCTCGCTCCTTTGGGGTGCGGCTTTCGCCAGCGGCACCCAGATCAAGATTTCACATCTGCTCGGGGAAAGGTCCTTCAAGGAAGCGACCTCGCAACTTGTGTCGGGCGTGAAGATCGCGCTCTTCGGCTGCACGGTCCTAAGCCTGATCCTGGCCATCGGCGGCCCCTGGTTTTTGCGCATTTTCACCGAGGATCCTGACGTTCTGCGGCTCGGCTGCCAGGTGTTGTGGGTGGCTGTGTTTTTGGAATGGGGTCGGGCGCTGAACGTCATCGTGGGAGCGGCCTTGCGTGCTTCAGGGGACGCGAGGTTCGTGGCCGGGTTCGGCGTGACCAGCATGTGGCTCCTGGCGGTCACGGGAGCCTATGTGATCGGTGTGGAAGCCGGACTCGGACTGCTCGGCATCTGGCTTGTGATGAGCCTGGATGAGCATCTGCGCGGCTGGGTCAGCCTGCGGCGCTGGATGTCGGGACGCTGGCAAAGTAAAACCGTCTATCGCTGATTCTGAATAGCAAGCTGACATAAGTCGTTTCAACTCTCTATCCTCGCTGGGAACACTCAAGTACCATGTCCCTGCTCATGCAAAGAGTCCCGACCCCCCTGGTAGGATGGGGGCACTTAGCCCAAGCCTGAGGAGTAACCAATGAGTAATTTTGAACAGGACAAACTCAAAACCTCCAGCATCGAGGAGGAAATTCTCGAAGAAGAGACCGATGAGGAGGACTCCGAAGAGATTGAGGTCGACACGGAAATGTTTGCCGAAGGTCTGGTGCGTTTCCCCTGTTTCGAAAGCGTTCCCAAGGAAAAGAACGCCGAAGAAATCTTCGATCTCGTGTTCGAAGCCTATCAGGATGAGAACCTTCTGGAAGAGCAGGATCACGTCGTGGAACTCCTTCTTCACCTGCAGGATGAAGAAAGCCCGTTCAATCTGAGCCGCGCTCTGGAAGTCTGGTCGCATGATGACCGTCAGGCCTTCCTGGAGCTGGTGGATGAACTCTGCCAGGAAGCGGATGAGCATGACGCCGAAGAAAGCACGACCTGATCAGGATTCGTCCGTTTCCATAAGCGGATCGCGACCCAAACTATGAGCCGTGCCGCGGCTCATGCCCAGCTCCTGAGCGATCTGTTCGTAACTCAGGCCCTGGGCGCGTTTCTCGCGAACCAGCTGCTGCTGCTCCTCGGTATAACGCCGGGGGCGGCCCAGCGTCACTCCCCGTTTCTTCGCAGCGGCCAGTCCAGACCGCACCCGCGAGACTATCGTTTCCCGCTCAATTTCTGCGATTTCGGAAAACGCCGCGAGCATCGTGCGACGGAAGGGATTATCCAAACCCAGATTCAGAACGGGCTGCGTGATGGATATGAAACCCACGCCGGCCTGGTCCAGGATCAAAAGCGTTTGAATGGCTTCGGTCGCATTACGGCTGAGGCGGTCCAGCCGATAGACGACGATCGTATCTATTTTTTGTTCGAAGGCGGCTTTCAAAAGCGCCTGGTAGGCTTTGCGCTGCGTGGTTTTCCCGCTGATCCCGTGGTCTTTGAATTCCTTGATGCTGAGCGGTTTTTTGCTGTCCGGCAGGGTCCCCAGCCAGGCCTGGAATGCCGACTTCTGGCTGGCAAGGTCCTGGCGGTCGGTGGACACGCGATAGTAGACGCCGAGATGCTTCATGCCCTCTCCCATGGGGTGAAACCGTTCCCTTCATCCTACAAATTTTCAGTTAAAAGTGCGACCATCCAAAGGAAGTCCACGCCATGGAAGGTTTCCACGCAGCCGGCTTTGGGCCGCGGGACGTATTCGACCGAATGCCGCTGCCAAAGATAATCGGCGCGCCGATCGCAGTTGCGGGGCAGACGTTCATTCGGGAATTGCGGCATCTCCAGAAGTTTTTGCAGGAGCATGGCCTGGGTTTTCCAGGTCAAAGCCCCGGCGCTCCTGAGTTCCATGTATTCAAAAAAAAGATTGGGGCGATCGAGGGTCGCCAGCTGATGACCGACCCAGACCCAACGCTGATCCTGGATTTTCGGTGTTCCAAGCGGGCCGAAGGCGGTATCAATCAGTTCGGAGACGCTGCGGAGCGCACTGCGCGGCTGATGATCGGTAAGTTCGAGTTCGATCCATAGCGTCAGAGCATTGAGATGCGCGGTATAGCCAGGCTGGGCCATCCAGGCGTCGACTTCCAGCGTGGAAAAACCAAGGCGCACGTCCTCAGGAATTTCCCGAAGGGGCACACCATACTGCTGACTCATCAGGCGCATGATAGCGCCCATTCCGGGACTCATGCGGCTGACATAAAAAGGGCCGTCATCTATAGACCCGCCGGTATCCTCGACGATGCTCAGAAGTTTTTGCAGCTGCCGAACTTCGGCCGGCGGACTCTGGGTCATGGCCACGAGCAGACCGACTATCATGTCGCGTGAGGTGCTTTTTCTACGGCATTTGGGATGACGAATCCAGCGGCCATTTTGAAAGGCGTTTTCTATACCACGCCAGGCTTGATAGGCTTTATCATGCCAGCCGAGTTTCATCAAAGCGGTGAAACGCAAGGACGAGAAGAGAAGACTGTCGCATTCCCCAGACGGTCGGCCATCGCTGTGGCGGTTGACCACCATGCCCTGTTCCAGAAAGCCTTCTTCAAGCCATTGGTTGTAAAGATAGGCTTTCTCGCGGGCGGCGATGCCGAGCCTCTGCCATTCCCCGCGCCAGTAATCGGGATTCTCGGTGGCGCTGGCGCGCAAGCGGGCAGTCAGCTTTTGAATGGAATGGCGATTCTGCTGCAGGGTCCACACCACCGAGGCCCAGCAGAGGGTCATAAAAACCGATATCAACAGGACCCGACGCATCTGCACCCCGCTTAGGATAACGATTCCGCCCTTCCCTGCCGCTATCGGCTTCTTTATTGTATTTCTCAAGCCCCTTCATTTATTGTATAGTTTTCGATACCTACGAGACGGTTGTCACCAATAGGTCACAGATGAGACCTGGAAAAAAATTTTGCTTTTTATTTGCCGCTCTCGTATTTGATGAAAGTTGTCTTCGAGGAACTTCTCGTTGAGTCCCTCTGCAACCAATGGTTTCGCACTTACATGGAGAACGTAAAGATGAAAAGACAGCTCACCTGCCTCGCCCTCATTCTCGCCCTCGGTAGCAGCGCCTGCGTGACGAAAGATGCCACGACTGACCAGAACGAAGTGTCCGGCGCAACCGTCGGTGCTGTGGCTGGTGCCGTTGCTGGAGCCGTCTTGGGCAACCAGGTGAAGGGCGACAAGAACACTCGTCAGAACGCACGTATCGCAGGCGCCGCTGCGGGTGCAGCCATCGGCGGTGGCATTGGTAACTACATGGACAAGCAGGAAGAGAAACTGCGTCAAAAGCTGCGCGCAAGTGGCGTGAGCGTGACACGCAAGGGTGATCAGATCGTTCTGAACATGCCTGGCAACATCACCTTCGAAACCGCCAAGGCTCAGATCAACCCTGGTTTCGAAAACGTCCTCGACAGCGTTGCTGAAGTCCTGAAAGAGTACAAAGACACAGCGATCGAAGTTTCGGGCCACACCGATAGCCGCGGTAAGATGGAAGCCAACCAGGTTCTGTCCAAGCAGCGCGCGGATGCCGTTGCTCAGTTCCTTCGTCAGAAGGGCGTTGCTCCTGCACGTATTTCGGCAGTCGGCTACGGCCAGAGCCAGCCTATCGCGGACAACGCGACTGAAGAAGGCCGCGCTCAGAACCGCCGCGTGGAAGTTCTCTTGACTCCCAAAGGCAAGTAAGGATCGCGGCTGCATTGTTTCGAATGCAGCCAGGGTTTCGAAAATGGGCCGACCCCTGGGGTCGGTCTTTTTTTATTCGGGAAGAGATTTTTTCAGGTATTCGTAGAGGGCCTGGAAGGTGCGGACGTTGATTTTGCCGGTTTGCCGCGTGTTGTTTCCGCAGAGGGCTACCGGATGCGATTCCGGAACGGACTCGGCGTTTTCCACGATGAGTTCCCAGTCCGTGGCCGCGGTTTCGGAGGGGCATGTGACCTGGGGACCTGAGGCCAGTTCCAGGGAGGCGACATACTTATCGAGTTCCTGAGCCTGCGCCGGGGACAGGGTCAGCTTTTTTTCAATGCGCTCGGGACTGCAGCGGCAGGCGCTGAGCTGGAGTTCGCGGCTTTTACGAATGAAGCGATAGCTGGTTTCGTTGCCGCAACCATTCTCTTCCACGCTATCGGTCGGACAGGTCGATGAGCGGTGGATTTCCAAGGCCTTCGCACCCTGCGCCCAGGCCTGACGCACAGGCACTTCCGGCATCTCCGTATTCACTTCGACATTCGGATTCAAAAGCTGAATGCCGCTCGGATCGTCGGTGCCATAGAGGTTTTCGCTGGAATCATTCGCACCACTCGGGTGCTTGCAGGCAATCAACCCCAGAAGCAAACAGCCAGCTAACAGCTTAGCGCGCGGCATAATTCCCTCATTGGTGTGAAGAATATGCCTATTATACAACCGCTCTCATGAAAGAGCCAGCGGATCGGGGAAGGAAGACGGGCACTTCGAGCACGAGATGACGACGGGCGGTGGCAAGGCGGGAGACGGGCGTTGGCAAGACGGGAGACGGGCGTGGCGGAAGACGACGGGCGTGGCGGAAGACGAAGCCGCGCGAGACGGCTGCGGCGACGGCCTAGAGTGCCAGCTCGTCGAGGTCGGCAAGCGATTCTTCGACTTTCTCGGGTTCGTGAAACGTAGCGATGTGGAACAGAGCGTCGCCTTCATGGACGACCGGCAGCATGGAGGCGCAGATGACGATACCT
The DNA here is from genome assembly GCF_035712445.1 of Oligoflexus sp. NCBI lineage: Bacteria > Pseudomonadati > Bdellovibrionota > Oligoflexia > Oligoflexales > Oligoflexaceae > Oligoflexus > Oligoflexus sp. The sequence continues at coordinate 14,558 of NZ_DASTAT010000055.1, forward strand.
TCCACGCGGGTGCGGACGGTTTCGATTTCATCACCGTAAGGATCGGAGATGACGCCGATGACTTCGTCCTTGTGAACGTGTTTGCCAATGCGGGCCAGTAGACGGATGATGCCGCTGCGGGTGGCGCGGATCCAGTAGCTGCTCTTGGCAATGAAGGGCTTTTTTTCAGCCGATGTCAGACGCGGTGGACGCTTTTGGGTATCAAGCATTCCGATTTTGTACATGACCGAGATGATGCCATCGAGGGCCATCTTGATCACACGATCGTCAAAGCGAAGAGCCTCGCCACCTTCGAAGAGGAGCATGGGCAGATCGCGCTCCAAAACCGCCTGGCGCAAGGAACCATCCCGCACATTGGATTTGATGATCACGGGAATGCCGAAGGCTTCCGCCAACTCAAACGTTTCCGCGTGATCAATGTCCGCACGAATCTGCGCCAGGTTCCGGCGATGGACCGCACCCGTGTGAAGGTCGATGCCATGCGTGGCCTTCGAAACGATTTCCGTCATGAACACATGCGCAAGCCGTGAAGCCAAAGACCCATTGGGCGACCCGGGAAAGGAGCGGTTCAGGTCTCGACGATCAGGCAAGTACCTGGAAAGATTATTGAATCCAAAGACGTTGACGATGGGAATGACGAGCAATGTCCCGGAAATTTCCTTGAGCTGCCGCATATCGAGAAGACGCTTGCAGATCTCGACACCATTCAACTCATCGCCATGCACGGCCGCCGAGACGAAGAGCGTCGGGCCTTCGAGCTTGCCGCGAATCACTTCGACGGGAATATTGATATCGGTGTTGTCGTAAAGCTTACCGATCTTTAAATGTATCTTCTTGCGCTCGCCGCGCTTGATGCTGTGACCGGAGATTACAAAAGGCGTCGTCTCAGGGCTGACTTCGTCTCCCGACACGTTTTCGCTCACAACTTATCCATCCACTGAAGTTTTGCCATCATCCTGGAAGAGTGGCTTGCCCACCGGACCAAAGCCCAAGGGCTGGTTGTTTTTCTTGTCTCGTTTGACAGGCACGGCTTCTTCCATCGGCTCCTTGTCCTTTTCCTTTTTATCGCGAGCCGCCTGTTTACGCAACTGAGCCTGAGCTTCATACTGCTGCTTCCGACGTTCCGCGTCCTCATCAGCCAGAAGATGCCAGGCCCGCTGGTACTCGTCGAATTTCTCGGGGCGATACTTGATCGCCTTGTCAAAGGCCTCCAGCTCCCCGCTTGAATAGTACAGCCGGGGCAGATACTGACGGGCGACCTCGGGGAAATATTCGTTGTCGATCAGCTGCTGCAGATAAGGAATGCACTCTTTGATGCGATTGAGCATGAGCAGCGCCTGCACCGCATCAATGCAAAGGAAATTCGGCTTATTGAAGCGCTCAAAGGCCATCTCGATCAGGCGCAGAGCAAGCTTCGGCGCGCCGGAATAGAGATAAAGGTCGATCAGGGGCAAAATGATGGACATTTCAAAAATGCCCTGTTTGATGGCGGAAACCAACAGTTTTTCCGTCATCTTGATATCATCCTGGCGCCGATAATAGAGCGCCAGGGCGGCCGTCGCGACGGGAGCCTTCTGACCGCTCTGGACGATTTCCGTCAGAATACGAAAGCCGGTCTGAATCTGGCCTTCCGCCATCTTCGCCGCGGCCCTGCGCACATCGACGAGGTAACCCTGCGACCACTTTTCGCAGAGCTGATCCATCCCTTCCAGAAGGGTCTTCGGTGAAATAGGCTTCGGCACCATCACGGGGTCACCCATGCTGGCCATGCATTTGAAGTCAGTCTCATTGTGCTGGGAACAGATGATAAGAGTCGGCGTGATGCAGGCGACCTGATGGAAAAGCTGTTCCCTTTGAATGATCGCCGCAGGATCCTGCTCGGTATCGTCGATGATCAGCATCGAGGCCTTGCCGATCGCCGTGTTGGCAAAAGCCGCTTCTTCCGAATTGGTCGTTTCAAGTATCTTCCACTCGCGCTTCGAGAGGATATCCTTCAGCTCGATGCCGATCGCTCTTTGACTCGTGCTATAGGCGATGGCCCAGCGATTTTCCCAGGTTTCCGCCTGCTTTTTGATGCGAATACCCACTTCAGCCCCCTAGACGGCGTTGCCCATTTGCAGCTCTTTGATATAGCGCCCGACTTCCAGCATAAATTCACGCGGCGGATTGAGGAAGGCCATCCCCATCTTATACTTCTGAATCGAATAGCCCGCCTCCGCCGTCGTGGTGCGTTCCCTGATACGCTTGGTCCAGCGCAGTTCCAGGCCGATCGGAATAGGCTTCATCATCGGAAAAACCAGCTGGGCGCGCGTGCAGGTCGGATTCGCTTCGACCCAATTCAAAAGCGCAGGAAAGCGCGTTTCCACGCACACGCCACCAAAGCTGATGTCACTCACCGAGGCCCAGCTGGCCAGCGGCTGATAGAGTCCAAAGACAGGAGGCGCGGCGATGTCATTCGCATCGATGATCCAGGCCTTGGGATCGACGAAAGGCATCCGGTCCTCGGCGGTTTTAAAACGCTGGGCTATGCGCCGCTCGGCCTTGGACAGCGTCGCAGGAAGGTTGACGTAAACTCCGGCCGGAGTATGCTGGATCACGGAAGTGTTGAAGGCGATCCTTTTATCCGTGCCGAAGACTTCGACGATCAGATCCGAATGCGGCAGAAGACGAGCCAGGCCATGATCGGAAATGCTGCCGAGCACGAAAGAAGGCGGACGGGAATTGAAGAAGGTATCCCCAAAGGCGAAACGCACACCCAGTTTCCGCTCCTGAACGGGACGTATGATGCCCTCGGCCCGTGTATCCGAAAGTTCCGTAATGATTTTGCGTATGATCGCGGGATCCGCTATTTCACCGGAAGGGGCGTAACGACTCATAGTTCACCTACCCTGAAGGCTTTCCCCCTATTGTAACATAAGAGTTTAGAAGTCGCGCGCCAAACCAAAACGGAGGCCACTTTCCTGAAAGCGCCCGGTGACGGCGCCAGCGGACTGACGGGTATTATAAAGATAGAGACCGAGGAAAGGCTGCATCGACCAGACGGTCAGAGGCGCGATCCAGCGTCCGTGGATCTCGCGGCTGCCGCTCTTCAGGAACAAAAGAGCAAAGGCGAGGCGACTCGGATAATGCTGGCTCGCCAGGTGAATTCCATAATCGGTGAATTTCTGATCGTTCTGCTGCAGCGGCATCTGCACAAGGCCCGCAACCGGCCCCAGCATAAGCGACCAGTCGGTCGTCCGCACATGAGTATTGAGAAGATCGAGCCCCAGCGCGACATGAAAACGAATCCGCTTCTGCTCGGTATTCGGCGCCTGCGCCCCACCCGCTTCATAATCCGTGCGGGTCGCATGCGTATCCAGCGTGCCCGAGATTGAAAAATTCGGCGCTAAAAAATACTGGCCGCCCCCGCCTGAACCAAGACCGGTGCTGGGTTCCGCTTCGAAACGATCCTTTTTATCTATACTGAAATCCTCGCGCAGATAACGCAGCCAGACATAGGCCTCATGCTTTCTTTGAAGAGGAGGAAGATCAGGAGCCGACGAGCGCCCCACCCAGGAAGCCATGAGACCATCTTCGGGTCCACTCAATAAATCCTTGTCTTCCGGCTCATAAACCACCTGGTCGTCATCGGGCGCTGTCACATCAAGAGCAACATCGGGCACCTTCGGCTGCTCCTTCGCAGCTCCCGCAATACCCAAAGCCTCCCAGCGAAAACGCAGATCCGTGACGGGAACATAGCGACCTTGATTCGTCAGGCCGCGCACGCGAATCAGCCAGGGCGCACCGATCTTATGCAGCCGTGCACCGAGTTCATCCGTTTCCAACCAGCGCGTGCGCACGGTATGACGGCTGACCCAAAGACGATAGCGCTTGACCTGCGGTACCGGTGACCAATCCAGGCGCGCCAGCTGCTGGTCCTGGGTCCCGTCCAAAAGAGCGAGAACGGCTTCCTGCCACAGGATTTTTTCCTGCTGCCGGACCCTTACGTAATAGACAGCCGTGTCGGGAAAATTTACGAGGTACTCACTTTTTTCACCGAGCTTCAAAGTCACGAGCACGCTCTGAAAGTTCGGATCACGAGCCATTTCCAGGGTTCCGGGCTGCTGCCCCAGAACGCCCATGCGCAGGGGAAAGACTTCGGCATATGCGGGACACAGCCCGAAACTCAGGCCCATGAGCAGGATAAACCTTGTAATCAATGGCTGCATCAAACCCCTACCCCATAAAAGGTATTTCAAAAGTGTCCTTCGGAATATTTCCCAGAGAGTTGAGAACCTTGCTGCGACCTTGAATCCAGGCTAAGATCACCCAGACGATCGGCAGCCATGGAAGGAACCTGGTCGAAATGAAATCAATCGGCATTTATTATCGTGTTTCCACCGAGAAGCAGGATCTGGAAAGTCAGAAGCATGCGGTGGAGGACTGGCTCGCGCGTCTGGATCCAGCACGGCAACCCAAACGGGTCCAAATCTTTGAAGACGAAGGTCTGAGCGGGACCGACAGCACGCGTCCGGGATATCTGGCCCTGCTCGCCGCGGCTCAGGCTCAAAAAATAGACACCATCGTGGTCTACCGACTCGATCGCTTCAGTCGTAATGCCACCGAAGCGATTCGCACGCTATTGGCTCTGGATGAAGTGGGCGTGGGATTTATTTCCGTGACGCAGCCGGTTTTGAATCTGGGTCATGAAAATCCTTTCCGCCGCACGATGCTGGCTGCGTTCGCCGAGATCGCGGAAATTGAAAGGCAGACGATCGTCACGCGCGTGAAAGCCGGACTGGAAGCGGCGCGGCAGCGCGGCGTGAAGCTGGGGGCTCCGAGTAAAATTTCACCGGAACTGAAGGAGCGCGTGCAGACTCTGCGCAGGGAAGGCCAGAGTTTTCGGGCCATCGCGCAGCAGTTGGAAGTGAGTTATGGTCTGGTGTATAAGGCGGCCCAGGAGGATGCGGCCGCCGCAGAGTGACGATCAGAACATCAAAACCGGCGCGATTTCCGCTTCGGGAGCCAGTCCATCTATATGAGCGCGAATCACATCGCGCTCCGAGATCATCGTGGTCTTGCTCATCAAAGCCTTGCCGAAGTCCTGAAGTTTCTCCTGGGTAATCTGCATCGGCAGATTCTTGCGGAACTCTATCCATAGGGGCAGCATGCGCACGGCGTTTTCCAGGTTCTGCCGCAGCTTATCCTGAAACTGCAGAGCCTGGATGATCGGATGAATGACGCTCTGCACTTCCGCGTGTTCACCAGCAAGGTCTTCCAGGTTTTTGATCAGCTTCACGAAGTTTTCGCGGTTACTATTCCCAAAGCGCAGACTGATCGCCTTCTGCAAGCCCTGGATGGCGGCGATGCTCTCGGCCGAGATTTGCGACACGCGGGCGGTATTCTGCAAAAGAAGGTCGATCGCTTCGGTAACGCGCGCCGTGGAGGTTTCCGATTCCTGGGCGCACCACTCCAAAGTCTTCTGACTGAAGACGTGCATACGCTCGACCAGCTGATCCATCGTAAGTGTCATGGGAAACTCCTGGAGATTTAGAACTCGATAAAGATCGAACGCTGATCCTGGCCTTCGGGCGGCTTCTCATTCAAAACCAATTCATAGAAGGTTTTGGTTTCATCCACCGAGGACAGCACCTTGGCCAGTTCGCGGGCCACGTCTTCCAGCTGCTCAGGAGTCAATTCCTTGTGCAGAACGTCACCGATGTTCCACCAGGCGTGCACGACGTGCGCGAGGCGCTGACGGATCGCATCCTCGAACTGCATGGATGACAAGGCTGGCAGAACCTGCTCCTTGATCCCGCTGTCGAGGACGATCAAACCTTCCAGCTGCTTTTGCACAGCGGATAGACTGAGCCTTTGGCGTCTGAGTTCTTCGTCATCATCGATGCCAGGGACCGCATTAAGGTCTTCACCGGCGGCCATCCGCTCCTGCAGCGCGTTCACCATATCATCGACGTTGGCGTTGACCTCGTCTTTTTTCTTATCGATGTCGCCGGTCGAAAAATAGAGATCATAAAACTTACGAAGGGAGTCGAAGGCCGGTTTGTCCATATAATTGGCAGACAGTTCGAAAATGGCTCCAGTGCAGGCGGCTGCACCTGCCAGCGCTGCCTGCGTCAGGGATTCGAAAATACGAAGGAAGATGACGTCCAGTTCTTCTTTCGCGATCATAGGCGATAACTTTTGAGCCGACGACGAATTTCCCATGCAGCCGCACCTCGGGCGAAGTCTTGTTTACTAAAAGCATAGCATGGAAATTCTTTGTACCAATAGGGTTGGCCGGAAAGAGCTTGAGGGGTCTCAAGTTTCGAAAGCTGTTTTTCCTGACGACGAACTTTCTAAGGCAGGGATATTCAGGGCTTACAAATTTTTGTTAAGGGACCAACGCCGAGTGCCGACTCTTTTCGCGAGGCTGCTGCTTGCAGTAGCCTAGGCTGAATACTCAGTCCTTGGTCCCCTCAAGCCTCCAGCCCACAAACGGGATGGAGGTTTTTCTTTTTGGGACTTTTACGAATTCGGCAGAGTTGCCGATTCAGAATTTTTGCCGGTTTTCAATGTCACGCATCAGCGCCGACACCCACTCATCGCGGGGATCACTGTCCTGCAAGGGCTGCAGGATACGACGGGCTTCCGCGAACTGCTGCTTTTCGATCAGGGCCGACGCGATACGAATTTTCGCGACCCGCACCTGATTCGGTTTATAGGGTCCGTCTATGATCTGCTGATACTCGCGGATCCCATCTTCGACGCGGCCCGCATCCACAAGCGCCTCGGCGAGGCCCTGGCGCGCGGTGTATTCTTTATAGCCATATTCGTAAACAGCTTTTTGCAGCGAGGCCACTGCTTCGGCGGGACGGCCCATGCTCATCAGCGCTGAACCTATCCCGTAATCCACATAGCCCGTTTTTCTGGGGTCATCCTGCATGGACCGCAGAAAGGCAAGGCCCTGGTCCCAGTTCCTTGTCTCTTCATAAACGCCGAGCAGCTCCTGAACCGCAGCTTCGTTGTCCGGGTTCACTTCCAAAGCGCGCTCCAGATAAGGCTGCGCCGCGCGGCTGTCATGCTTATCAATCAAAAGCAGCATGGCCATCTCAACCAGAGCGCCTTCATCACGGGGATCCTTCTGCAGAATACCAAGAAGTATACTTTCGGCCTCGCGCCATTGCCCTGAATCGATCAACTGCATGGCGGTTTGCAGTTCGGAACCGTCCTTCGGTTGCGGAGTGCCTGCGGGCCGCGCAGTCGCGGGGCTGTTGCTGCTGCTTGACGAGTCGAGAGGAATGCTCGGCAGGACATCGACCCGAGGTCTTTTCCTGGATTCCACCGGATTCGCGGCCGACTCTTTGGGTTGGTCGAGTAAGGAATCCTGACGACCTTGGCTGCGCATAAAGAAGAGAACGCCCGCAGCCAGGGCCAGAAGAACACCCAATATCAATGCCGATCGCAGAAAATCCGACTGGTTTTTCGTATGCTTGCCTGCCACGATGAGACCTCGCTCCACTTGAATGAGGCGATCATACTGGCGGAAAATCGGCGAGGCAATAGCTAACTCACGAGCTTAAGGCAGGATCCCCAGTCTCTTTCCGGGCCGCTTCCGGCCTGCGCTTCCTGCTTCTCCACTGCCGCTGCAAAACTTCGCTCAGAAAGAGAAAGATCGCAAGGCCGGTCAACCAAGGGTGAACTTCGTTCCAGACTCTTTCCCTTTGACTCTGTTCGGTCTCTTTCAGCGGCGGGCGAATGGATTCCCTATAGAGCCGATCCAGCCCGAACTCCCCGGTTTCCGAGCGCAGAAAATGTCCACCGCTTGCCTCTGCAATTTGGCGTAATATCGTCTCATCGGGATGCGACACAACGAGGCTGCCGCTCTCATCCTTCAAGAATCCGCCATCCGGCAAGGGGATGGGAGCCCCCTGCCCGCCCACGCTGATCGTGTGAATGGCAATGCCCTGCCCCGCTGCAGCCTTGGCCGCAACCAAAGGATCGGTGTCCTGATCCTCGCCATCACTGATCAGGATCATCGCCTTGCCCACACTCCCCGCTTCTGTTCCGTCCTGCAGAGCCTGCATGCCAAGCCGTATGGCCTGGCCCATCGACGTTCCCTGCACGGGGATGGAATCGCTATCGACCTGTTCCAGAAATAAGGAAAAGGCATTCATGTCCTGGGTCAAGGGGCATTGAATGAAACCCACGCCGGCAAAGAGCACCAGACCCAGTCGATCCCCATGCACGACCTTCATGAGGTCCATGATTTCCCGCTTCGCGCGCACAAGCCGGCTCGGATCAATGTCCGCCGCATTCATGCTGCGCGACACATCCAGGACGATGACGACATCCGCGCCGTGTTTCTTCACATCCTTCCATTCAAATCCATAGCGCGGCCTTGCCAGCGCCAAGATCAAAGCGGCCACGGCCGTAAGGATCAAAACCCAGGAAAACCAGGGTTTGCGCAGCGCCCAGGCGGGCAGGAGCAAAGGCTGGAATTCGCGCCTGGTCAAAAGCTGCAGTCGCCTTTCATAGCGTTTTTGAATAAAGACGAGCGCAAAGGACAGCGGAATCAATAGGAGCAGCAGCCAAAGCAGTTCCGGTCGGGCAAAGCTCATGGCACCACCCTCCAGCGCGAGCCTGAAAGCGCCTGCTCCACCACGAATAAAGCCAGAGCAGCCAGAAGGAAGACCCAGGCGATTTCTTCGCGTGGCCGGGGATCGTCCACGGCGGTGCGGGTTTTTTCAAGCTGATCGATGGTCGCATAAACTTTCTGAAGGGTTTCGGTATCACTCGCCAGAAAAAATTTGCCGCCTGTGGAATCGGCGATGAACTTCATCAGCTCGGTATCCATTTTGAAGATGCGCTGCTGGTATTCAATTCCAAAAAAACCCTGGGTCGGATACGGCACCGGCCCATCGCTGCCGACACCGATCGCATAGACCTTGATGCCCAGGGTCCGCGCAGCCTCCACAGCGGATCTGGGGTCCATGGTGCCGGCCGTATTCGCGCCATCAGTCAAGAGAATAACGAGCTTGGATTTCGCATCCACATCTTTGAGACGCTTGACGGCGGTTGCCAGCGCATCACCAATAGCGGTTTCCGGGCCCGCCATTCCAATTTTCACCGGCTTCATGAATTCCATCAGCACCCGATGATCCAGGGTCAAGGGCGCCTGGGTGAAGGCCTGGCTGCCGAAGATCACAAGGCCGATGCGATCATCCGTGCGTTTTTGTATGAAGTCTTCGACCACATGCTTGACCACCTCCAGCCGGTTCTGCCGTTTGCCATCGAGTTCGAAATCCATGGCCAGCATACTGTTCGAGGTATCAAGCACGAGCATGATATCAAGGCCTTCGACCTGTCTTTTGGTGTTGACGTCCATGACCTGAGGCCGCGCGGCGGCGAGGATGAGGCAGACCAGGAGCCCAAGGCGCAGAAGCTGAGGGAGGTTCAGCCAGATCATGGGCGCCGAGCGCAAAGTTCGCAGGATGCCGACGGCGCCATAGCCGAAGCCGCTGCGTTTCCGCGGGCCGGATAGGATCATCCAGGCCAGAGGCAAAAGAAGGAGAAGCGTGAGCAGAACCCAGGGGTAAGCAAATCTCATGAACGTTTTCGCGCTCCCATGCTCAGAAAACGGTGAAGGGCGTCGGCGGTATTATCCCGCGTGCTCATGCTCCAGACCGAGGCGCCGGCGCTTTCCATCGTGCGCTGCCAGAGTTTTTGCTCGGCCTCGCGCTGCCGCGGCCATTCGCCTTGGATCCAGGGATCACTGCTGTCCACCAGCACCTTCTGCCCGCTTTCCCGGTCCTGATACCAGACGAGCCCGGCATCCGGCAAAGCGCGTTCGGCGGGATCTTCGATCTGCACGCAGACGAGTTCATGGCGGCGCGCGACCTGCTTCAGAGTTTTTTCATAGCCTTCTGTCTTGAAATCGGAGAGCACGATGGCGAGGCAGCGTCTTTTACGCAGCCGCATGAAGGATTTCAAAGCCCCGTCGAGATCGGTTTTCTGGCCCTGCGCCTTATGCGTCAGGATACTGCGAATAATGGACCAGACGTGGGCCCGACCTTTGCTGGGCGGAATGAAAAGTTCGGTATGATCAGAAAATACGAGGAGGCCCACCTTGTCCTGCCGCCGAATGGCAAGAAAGGCGAGCACGGCCGCGAGTTCCGCGACCATCTCGTGTTTGGCACGCGCCGAGCTGCCGAAGAAGAGGGACGAGCTGACATCGACCAGAAGCATCAGCGTCATCTCACGCTCTTCCCGGAAGAGCTTCACAAAGGGTTGACCCATCCGCGCGGTGACGTTCCAATCGATGCTGCGAATTTCATCGCCGACCTGATATTCACGCACCTCATCGAATTCCCAGCCGCGACCTTTGAAAGCGCTTTTGTACTCGCCGAGCAAAATTTCACTGGCCAGATGCCCGGCCTTCAATTCCAAACGACGAATGCGACTCAAAAGCTCGGGTGCCAGCAAGGTTCAGTCCTCCGCGGCACGGCCAAGGCCAGGACGGGCGTCCCAACGCAGAGCACCGGGCCAGTAAGCAAGGGTTTGCCCGGATTCCAAAAGGTCCGTGGCGTGTTTCAGCTTATCCAGACCAAGGGGAAGTTCAACGCGACTTTTCCAGGGAAAGAAGGATTCGCTGTCCTGGAGCGTGCTGAGGCATTCACCGATGCTGCCGCTGCGAATGCAGTCGAGCAGATTCTTCGGTGCCGGTTGATATTCTTCCAGCGAATAGAATTTATCGGGATCGAGCTTCGCGAGTTCCTTGGCGGCGCGCACGGCTTCATGGAATCCACCGAGGCGATCCACGAGGCCAAGTGTCAGGGCATCGGCTCCGGTATAGACGCGGCCTTCCGCGATCTGATAGATGCGCTCGGGAGCCTGCTTCCGTCCTGCGGCGACTTTCTGCACGAAGGTGTCGTAGGTTTCCTTGATCGAGTTGCGAATCAATTCCTTGTCGGCTTCGCTGCTTTTGGTGGCGAAGTTCAGATAGTCCTTGCGATCGGACGCTGTCACCATGTGAAAGTTCACGCCCCATTTTTCCGCGACCTTAAGGCCCTTGGGCATGCCGCCGATCACACCGATGGAACCTGTGATGGTCGTAGGTTCGGCCACGATCATGGTCGCTGGCGCGGCGATGTAGTATCCGCCTGATGCCGCGACCGCACCCATAGATACCACGACGGGTTTCTTCTCGGAAAGCTTCCGCACCTCGTCCCAGATCAGATCCGATGCGAGGGCTGAACCACCAGGGCTATCAATGCGCAGGACCACGGCTTTCACATCATCTTCCTTGGCCGCCCACTGCAGTTCCTCGATCATGTGATCGGGTGCGATCTGGTCGCTGTTGCTGCGGGTGCTATTGACGATCTCGCCTTCCGCGCGAATCAAAGCGATGGCTTCCGGCCCTTTGGTCACACGGGGTTCATCCAGCTGACCGGAACCCTGCAGGTAGGCGCGCAGCTCGACAAAACGCTGGGCTTTGGTGGCGTTTTTGATTTCGTCCAACCAGGCCGGCAAATAACCCACGCGATCGACGAGGCCTTCTTTCAACGCTTCCTGACTCGTAAAGAAAGAGCGCTTCAGCCAGCCGTTCACTTCCGCCACGGAGTGCTTACGGTTGTTAGCGATCGCGGTTGCGACTGTGCCGCGCAGCGAGGCTTCCAAGGCTCCGTACATTTCCAAAGTTTCGGGCGACGGCGCATCCTGAACGAAGGCTTCCATCGCGGACTTGAATTTACCGGCTTTTACGACTTCAAACTGCAGACCCAGTTTATCGAGAGCCGATCCAAAATAAGCGAGCTGGAACGCAGGCCCGGTGATCGTGAGCCCACCCAGCGGCGTCAGGCTGATTTGATTGCCGGCCGACGCGATGTAATAGAGCGCGGTATCACCATCGTTGAGGCTCACATACAGAGGCTTTTGACTGGCGCGATAGGCATCGAGGGAACGCCGCAGCGCGGTCATCGTGCTGAAGCTGCCGCCGGTGTTCGTGATATCGAGCAGGACGCCCTGGACGCGGGCATCTTCCGCCGCGCGGCGCAGAGCGGTCTGCAGATCCATGAGCGAGACAGGGACGGTCTCGTTGAAGAGAGATCCGAAGAAGCGATCGCTTTCATCGAGTGTGTAGGCCACGATCGGGCGATCGAGTTTTAAATGGAGGATGGATTGTTCGATCTCCGTATTGGCTGCCTGCGTGGCCTTGACTGATTTCATGCTGGAGCCTTCGTCCCGCATGGCTTTATATATGAAAACCCCAAGGAGGATCCCAAGCACTGTGACCATGAGTCCGACCAGGGCCAAATATGATGTGATAATGACAAAGAGGCTGCGGAACAGCCTGCCAAGAAAACCGCTATTTTTACCGTCACCCATGCAAAGGTCCCGTCCGAACTGGGGTGTCTCGCCCGGCCCTCCCTTGGGACGAAGTCGAAACATCGCGTCTGACCGATCAGTGTAGCGATGTTTTCTGAAAAAAAAAACCAAAGGCCGCGAGGCCGGGGTCCATGCGGACCCTAAACCCAGGCTGGGGGACCTTGAACCAGCGGCTGAGGATCTTGCGCAAACGACTGGGGCATGTCATCATGCAGCTTCCGGGCTGATGGACAGGGCCCGGCACGCCGGCCGAGAGTCGGAATAAGAGGAGACGGAAAGAATGCAGGACACCTTGCCGGAACATCCCAGCGAACTCTGGGAAAAAAATCCCGTGGTCGCAGCGGCGATGCTCGGGGCTCTTCGCGAGAATCCCCAAACCCGGGATCTCCAGGAGCAGCAGCGTATCATGCTGGTCGAGCGAGCCTTGCGCGATCAATGCCGTGGCGATCACGCCTGGCTTTCCAAATGGGTGCCACGCCTTCAGGCGGGTGAAAATATTCTGCTCGATTCCCAGGCCCCAGCAGCGGCCACGACCAGCGCAGCCCCAGACCCGTCGGGCAAATCAGGCGACAAAAAAGCGGAGAAGGGACCGCCTGAGATCACCGTCTCCCAGCCGACTCAGGTGACAAGTCAGGACGAGCTCGATGACCTTCTTGAAATGCATCGGCATTGGATCAAGCAGGTGCTGGAACCCGGACTGGACCTTGGACCTGGACGCGCGAACCTGAAAGGTTCCGACCTCAGAGCCTTCAATCTGGAAGGGGCAGATCTGCGCGCGGCTCGTTTGGAGCATTGCAATCTGAGCGGCGTCTCGCTCATGGGCGCGAATCTCGCTGGAGCCAATCTTGCCGGAGCCAATCTGGAAGGCGCTTCCTTGGAACGGGCCCGATTGCGTCGCGCAAACCTTACCGGCGCGAACTTAAAAGGCGCCAATCTCAGTAAGGCCGACGTGCGTCATATTCAATGGAAAGGCGTAACGATCGACGGGGCCGATTTCACCGATGCTCTCGGCGCTCCGGAAATCCCTTCAGGCGGCACTATCGAGGCTTGATACGCTGCCACGTAATTACGGATTACGAAACAATATCCGCAGCTTGGCCTGCGGATTTTTTTTGCAGTTCGGCCTGCCAGTCAAGTGTTCTTAACTCAAAATCGATAGCTGTGAGGACCCGGAATTCCCCCCGGGCGCTATGAACGCTTTGTTTCGCTCGTCGGCGTTCTGCTCAATTCGTGGGCAACAAGAAATGCGACGCTTGAGATCGCGATCCGGACGTCAATCCGAGGCTGGAGCATCCATTTGAAATCGGATTTCAAACACGAGCGTGGTCTGCTCGACTTTTTGCGCATTCGTGCGCGCTGCTGTTGGAATTTGATATCGAACCGGGCGCCCTGGGCAACATCTTCAATTCCACGGCACGCCGAGCCTTCTGCAGGGAAACAGACCCTGCAGAATTCTGGAGTCAATCGTTTTATGCATGATATCGACATCGCGCAGTATTTTTCCTTTCGCCGTTCCTATTCTCTTTATACAATATCGGGAACGGATGGACTTGAATTCAGCTACGGAACGGACATCGAGTTCAGCCACTCGCCGTTCACGAGCCATGGGGCGATGCGCTCTCAAAGTCCTTCGGTGAGCAAAGTCAATGAGTTCCCGCTGATTGGTGGATTCGGAATGCAACTGAAAAGGGAGTGAGTCGTATGTCGGATAGTGCAGCGAAAATTCGCGACAAGCGGGTCAAGCCTCGTTTTAAAATTCAGGTGCACGCACGGATCAAAGCCCAGCTGATCGGCAGTTCGAGCAAATTTCCCTTCGTCACGGAAAACATCTCGGAGTCGGGCCTGCTCGTCAACCACGAGCCCATGTCACGTCATGCTTTCAATAAGCACTCGATCCTGGAAGTATGGGTCAGCAATGATGCAGGCGAGGAAATTTACTTCTTCGCCAAGTATGTGCGAAAAGCCAGCGAATCATCCTTTGCGATCAAGATCATTGATATAGATGGCGCGAATTCCAAAAAATACCAGGACTTCATCGATGCGCATCGCAGTGAAGCGATTTCCGATGATAGCCCTGAGGACGACAAGAACTAGCTCACGCGCTCAAAGCCACCCGCTCTCCATGAAATTGGATCCAATCCCGCTGCGGCAGGCGAAGTCGCAGGCGGAAGGCCACAAAGTTCTGCGCGGCCTCGCCCAGGATCACCGAAATATCTCCGCCTTCTTTTCGGAGCGTATCACGAACAGCGGAAAGCCCAAGACCACGGCCGGATATGGACGACACCGCATCGCGGGTCGACAGCTCGGGCACGAAAATCAGCTCCGCCACGTTCTGAGCGGAGGCCGTCGCAGCCAGGAGCCCAAGCTTCTGGCCTTTGGCTCGAAGAGCTTGCAAATCGAGGCCGGCACCGTCGTCTGAAAAATCCAGATAGCATTGCCCGTCCTCGATGAAGGCATGAGCCTGAAGGCTTCCTTTGGGGTTCTTGCCCTTCCGAGTGCGCGTATCAGCCGTTTCCAGGCCGTGGTCCAGACTATTCCGCACGAGATGGCTCAAAGCCCCGGTGAGCGCATCATGTCCATACTGCGTGAGCCCGATGCCGCTGGCGTCGATCGTGATGTGCGGACTGGGTTTTCCCAGTTCAGTCGCGAGGCGGTGCACCGCTTTCAGACTTTGCGCCAGAACTTCGTCCAGCGGAAGGAAGACCGCCCTTTCCAGAGTTTTCAGCTGCTTTGTCGTGCCTTGGGTCAGATCCTGAACCAGCCCATGGATAGCTTCAATGGGCAGCTCGACGGCCTCGTTCACTCCCAGGCGCCGCCCCAGTTTTTCGACGGCGATGCTGCGATATCGTGCGATCAAAGCCTCCAGTTGCGTCAGCTGCTCCTTGAGTTCAGGAAGTCTTTGCTGCTGGGATCTATCCTCCAGCTTATGACAAAGGTCAGCCACCTCATCAAGGTCGAGGGATCGGGCTGTGCCCTTCAGCGTATGGAGGTTCAATTTCAGGATGTGCAGCTCATCGCAGTCGTGAAGCAAGTGCGTCGCCTGGCGCAGGAAGCTATGAAAGCGGGCCGGCGGAACATCCAGGATTTTCTTGATGATCGCGAGGTCCCGCCTTTGCGCTTCGGCCTCGGATTCCAGCGCCAGAAGCCGCGTGCTATCGTGAACGGTCACCAGGATTTTCTCGACCCGTTGATCGTCCTGACAAACCGGGTTCCACGAAAGGCTATAGACCCGCTTCTCTCCTTCCCATTCGGTCACCATCTGCTCGATGAAGACCTGCCGATTCAATTCAAAATTCAAAAGGTCCTCGCCAATGGCATGGGAAAGTGCCGCGCGGATCTGATCCTTTCTATCATCGGACAAAAGCGCGTGATCAAACAGCACGGAAAGCGCAGGCTCGCCCGCAATATGGCTCCTGTGGAAGAGGGATTCGACGGATCTGGAATAATCCTTATGGATCGACTGATCCGCCGTGATCGAAAAGACCCCAAGAGGGATGTGCTCCATGATCGAGCGGATGTCGCGGGTCTTCCGCATGACCTCCTCTTCAACGTGTTCGATCTGATAGGCGAGCTGATCGTTGGCCTGCTTAAGACCCATGCGCAGCTGATGCAGGCGATCGGCCAGAGCGAACGAGAGGATGGTCACTTCAAAGAGGGCTCCGATCTGTACACTTTTTTCCACCACGAAATTCGAGTTGATAAAGCCGAGGGACATCAGGGCGAAGATGATGATTCCCAGCAGAAGCGAGATCCAGGCCGCGGCATAGAAGTAGGCTTCCCGCTGCTTCCGCAGAACGCCCCTTATCGTCGTGGTGATGAGGAGCAACGAGGTGAACGCGCTCAGAACGGTGTAGCTGATGCCGACGACATTATAGGGCAGTAGGAAGACCAGGACGAAAGACAGGAGCAGCGGCACTATCATGAAGCGCATCAGTCGATGAATGACAGGATCGTGCGTCCCCAAAGTCATGAAGTAATCGACGAACAAAAGTCCGGAGACATTCGCCCCGACTATGGACATCAGCGTGATCTTATTGCTCCAGAAGGCCGAATCGGTAAAGAAATAGCGCAGCAGCATGCCCCCTTCCCCACCCACATAGATTCCAACGCAGATGACGAAAAGCGAATAGAAGAGATAGCTGAGGCTGCGGGTCGAAAGGAACACGAACATGTTGTAGAAAACCATGATGCCAATACCGCCGAAATAAAGACCGTTCAGCATCAGTGCATCCTGCTGGGCCTCGCGGAACTCTTCGGGTTCCCACACTTTGACGGGAAAGCGGATCGGGCTGTCCGTACTTATTTTCGCGTAAACCCTCAGGATCGATCCGGCCGGAATCGTCAGGGGAAAGGCAAAGTTGATGTGATTGATGGGCCGCAGCGTCTGCGGCAGCTGGGTGCCCACCGTGAAACGCGACAGCACCTGAGCCCGTTCATCGACGGCATAAAACTCGACTCGTTCCAAACGAGGATAGGCGATTTCAAAAATGAAAGGGGTATCCCGGTTGCTGGTATTATGAACCAGGGCCCGAAACCAGTGTACACGCGGGCTGAAGCCGAGGCTGGGACGAAAGCTCTGCGTTTCTTTCATGGCGTCCGGGGGAAGCTGCAGGACCTCGTCGATGGATAAGGGCTGCTCTTCGATCCAATAGGCAAGCCCGCCTCCGCCGAGGATCACGGGAAAGTCTTCCGACCATCCACGGTTCGACCACAGACACGCGACAAAAAAAAGCAAACCCATAAAGCTTCGCATGGAAAAATCCCGGCTTTAAGAATGAATGCTTCATCTTATCATAGGGGAACGGGACGCTCACAGAGGGGTTAAGCCCCAAGGTCCCGCGACATGGTAATATGCTGGATGCCTTCCTCCAGAAACACAGCCCCTTCGCTGACAAAACCGAATTTCTGATAGAACTTTTCCAGGTAAAGCTGCGCGGCCATCGTCAGGTGACAGCGGCCCAGCTCCCGGGCTGCGAGCTGCAAAAGTTCATGCATAAGGGCCTCGCCGTGCCCTTGGCCGCGGAAGTCAAGACGGGTCAGGACACGCCCGATTTTATAGGTGCCCGCCGTATTCCCGGGAATCACCCGCAGATAGGCGACCAGTTCCTCGCCCTTCCAGCCGCTCAGATGATAGCTTTGAAAATCCTTGCCATCCGCATCCACATAACGAATCTTCTGATCGACGACAAAGACTTCCTGCCGAGCCTTGAGGATCGCGTAAAGTTCCCGCTTCGACAGGGTTTCCATGGTTTGCCAACGCCATTCCACCAGGGCCTCTTCCTTTCCCAATAAAAAAATCCAGGCCGAGGATCACCTCGCCCTGGACTTCTACCAGAAATCTTAGAGCGTATCGAGAATGGATTGCGTTTCCTTGATGCAGAGCACGGTTTCCGGCTTCACGAATTGCGGCACGAGGTCATCGGCCAGATATGCTGTGAAGTCAGCCACCGTCTGCTCGGCCAAGGCTTTCGCATCAGCGTTGCGTTTCAGTTCGATCAGAACGGAAAGTTTGCGGCGATAGTTTTCGCAGAAAAGATTGCCCGGGGCATTGTCAGGATAAGCTTCCGCTTCAATCGCGGAGTCGATGAGCTTCAAGGCTTCCTCGGGATTATAAAGTCCGCCCGGGATGCCCTTGGCTTCCGGATTCGACTTCACCGCCGCCTTCACGCGCTTCACGCCGCCGCCTTCATAGATCTCGCCACCCGGCGCAGCGAGGCCCTTATCAAAGGATTCATTCAGCTTGGCAAGGTTTGCGAGGCGTTCGATGGCATTGGAAACCTCGGCTTCACGGGTCAGGCAGTTCGCGCGGAAATACCAGTAGACCGGCGATTGGAAGCCGAGATTGGTGGGATTGATGGTTTCCAGAGCCTTGCGCCAGCACTCACCCGCCAGGGCTTTGCGCTCCTTCCGGTCAGCGTCCACGTTCAGGCTCAGGTACGCGTTGATTTCGTAAAGATAGGAACGCGCGATATATTCGGTCGCACGAAGCTGATCGTTCGAACCCTTGGCGCTTTGTGCGGCCAGCGTTTGAAACGCGGCGCGCGCGGCTTGAATTTTCTCCCGGCCTTCAGCTCTTTGCGCAAACAGGGCATCGGCTTCCGAAAAGTCGACGGCCTTGACCTGCGTGGTGGAGCCAAGTGCAAGGGCGAAAACAAATGCGTACATGGGCCTTGTGAGCATAAAGTGTCCCCTTCGAATTTGGAAAATGTATGGAGTGAACCTTCCCGCACTCTAAGGAGGGGCTTCCGTTCTGTCAATTCAGAAGGATGGATACAACGATTCGGTGGGTTTACTTGCCGTGGCGAGAGAACGAAGGCTTGACCGTGAACCTTGCGAAAAGGGGGCCTTTGCCCCCTTCTACATATTTTTCGAGGCCCTAAATTTTTTCAACGGGCCGGAGTGAATTCCTCTTCGACAAAATCATCGGCAGGGTTGGGCGGCATGGGAGCCGCGACGTCTGCAAAGGGATCAGGCTTTCCGTTGCGCGCCAGCATTCTGTCTTTTTCGCGCGACAGCTGACGGTGCAGGTTGTCCATCAAAAGATCGAGCGACTTGTACATGTCTTCGCTTTGCTCTTCCACTTCCACAGCGGCGTTGTTGCGAGCGTGAAGACCGATATGAACCTTATGCACGTCGGCTTCTACAGAAAATGTCACATGAATAGGATTCGAGGTCTGAATGAGGCTTTCCATTCCCGCCATTTTTCTTTCGACGTCATATTTCAAAGCATCCGAGCTGTTCATGTGGCGGAAGTAGTAATGGAAGTTCATAAAATACCTCATCATCAAAAAGTGGGGCTTAATTCGTGGCCGGCAACAGGTCCGTGTCCACACCTTGGTCAAAGCAAGATTCGGCCCATTCTCAAGACGCGGAAATAATAAAGAAAAAACGGCCTGGGGAAAATCCAGGCCGCGTGATATGCAGCAAAATACTGTAGGATTTCAAGCTAGCTCTGGCGCAAGCTCCTAAAGTGACTCGTCGGAACCTGCCGATTGTTCAGCGATATTCCGTCGAAGTGACCTTTCCTTGTGCTGGCCGTGAACGCGTAGGGCCGCCAGGAATTCTGCATAGAAGTTACTACTCGCAAAACCGAAGCTCGGCGAACGGTAATCCTCGATGATATCGCTCAGGCGATTGCTACCCGTCTGAACGACGGCGCGTTTCATACCCCCGAGTCCATGGTTATAGGCTGTAATCGCCAGGGGCCAGTTGCGGAGTTCATTATAGTTCTGCTGAAGGACGCGAGCGGCCGCGCGAGTGGCCTTGAGCGGGGAGTTCCGCTCGTCCACATGCCGATTCACGCGGATATAGGCCCGGGCCGTATTGGGCATCAATTGCCAAAGGCCTGAAGCGCCGACCTTGGAGCGGGCTTTCAGGTTGAACATGGATTCCACGAACACAAGCCGGGTGAGTTCCGGAGGCAGTCCGTGATCGCGGAAGATCCGTTCCATCTGGGGAAAATACAGTCGCGAGGTACGGAAGGCTTCCTTGAAGGTATCGGAAAGACCCCCCTGACTCCGCAGCGTGATGCGGCCCTGCAAAAGGCGCTGGCGCGTGGCCGGGGTATTACAGGCGTTCCAGATCGAGGCCGCCAGCGCATGCTCATCGCGCATCGCGGGCCCACGTTCCTTGAATCCCTTCAGAGTTTCCCCGTAAAGGCGCAGGGTGTTTTCAATCAAACGATCCGCACCGGGACTGTCGACGTTTTCAAAGCCCTGGGAGCGCAGCTGGATGACGCCCAAAATCAGGCTCAGGTCATCCTTATCGTGAATCACGATGTGATGGCTCGGATACTTTGCGAAGATTTTCTCCCAGAACTGCACGCGCGGCTCCAGAATCGGTGAAGACGGGAACGCCGCATGGGTTCGCGCCTCCACAGTCCAGGGCAGCCACAGGCAGAACAGGGCTGTTCTTATATATCTCATGGTCCACTCTCTCTTCCCAAAGATGGATCGTCTCGATCAGATCGGACTTCAATGCATCAGGCTTGCGCTCGCCACTTTCTTGCGGGCGGGTGCCGGGGCCTTTTGCGTCGCCATGTCGGCGACGTTATGCTGAAGGTCCTGGATCATACTCCGAATCTCTTCCAGGCGGACGCTCTGGATTTGCGCATCAGTAGGTTTTTCCAGGGACGCGCGCACGGTTTTCTTGAATTGGTTTTCCCAGTAAGCGTAGCACTGGCCGCTGTAGTATTCGCGAAGGCTCGGATTATCGTATTGCGCATGTTTACGGCCGTAGTAGTCACCGTAGATGAAGCCACCGACAAGGCCCACGAGGGCGATGACGAAGCCGAGCAGATAAAGGGTGAAGGCGACCAGACGCTGCTCATGAGCATCAGGCAGACGGTCACGGAAGCGGAGCGCGGGAGTCTCGGAGGAGGACAGAACTTTTGGAAATTCCTGATCTTGCTGCATGGTGAAAACAATCTCCTGGTTAATGGGGAATCGTTGAAAAAATTGAATTGAAAATGCGGGTGAATGCAGCAGGAGATGGAGAGAAAGGCAACCCTGTTCAGAAGGCATGTCGAACGGGCTTTTAGTAAATGTTTTTTGGGGAAAAGGATAGAAAAAAAAGAGCCGCTCCGTTGCTACGGGCGGCCGTGCGAAGTTCAGGCGAAAAGGCTCAAGACTTCAGCGAATTCACAGTCCGGGCGTTCAAGGCTTCAGCCAACTCGTGGTCACCGTGAAACGACCGACGTTGTTATTCCACTCGTATTCATCCATGATCGCCACGTAAAGGCGTGTGGCGCCCTGCGGCACGACAAAGGCCTGCATGGTTCCGCTGCTGTCCTTCCCGTCACCGATGAAAAAGATCTGACCCAATGCCGGAGCCAAGGTCTTGAAATTACGCTTTTCAGCCGTGCCGAAGTCAAGGCTCGCCGGCATGCTCGGCTTCTGACTGGGCACCGCGGCATCCAGGAAAATCCCGATCAAACTATTGATAGGCGCCGTGGTCATCGCAATCTTGTTCACATTGCCAAGGGTATGCTTCACAACCTTGGCGCCGATCCCGTCCGCGTTGGATTCCTGGCCAGCCTGCGCATCAAAGGTGATCCGTCCGTCCACCTTGAAATAAAGGGCCGTCCCGGCCTGCAGACAGGCGGTATCGGTCGGCATCACCTGGGTCGGCGCATTACGGGGCGCGCGATCGCTGCTGTTCGGATAGGCGATGGTCGTATTGTTCGGCATTCCCGCCAGGAACGGATTGGTGGCTGAATTGATTTGAAACTGCGGGGTGCAGTTGGTCAGCACCGGAACTTTTTTGGGTTCCTCGGCCGGCGTGTAAATGATGGTATCCGAACTGCCTTCGACGGGACGATTCCTTTCGAGCACGACCGAACCGAGCACGCTGATATCCTCGCTGCGCACGCCGCTTGCTTCAGCAGGCGCTTCGACCTCGGGTATGTGTTCTTCCGGTGGAGCAGGATTCACGCGATCGGTCCCGCAGGAACCCAGCAGCGTCCCTGCCAGGCAAAGGCCTATCGTTCGTGCGAAACGCACGGCGAAATTGAATAGACTCACGATGGTCCCCTTCCTCTAACGTTCGCGCTAACATCGGTAAGAATGGGAATAACCTAAGCCTTTAAACCTTACATTTGGGAAAGTAAAAAATACCTCAAAAAGAAGTTCGGCCTCGGGCCTCGAAAAAGCCAAAGGACCCGGGTGGATAAACCCTGCTTTCAAGACGCCGGATAAGGGAGCCGAATGAATGGTAAGGACTGCAAGGCATTGAGAGGACACCATGACCATCGACGAGGACATTTTGCATGAAGTTCAGCAAAGTCTAGGCCGCTGCGCCAACCACAGCAGCTTTTTCGATCGCTTTGGCTCCAACTTCAAGGCGGGTCAGAGCCCCGTGGGAGGTCGGCAGCCGCGACTCTTGAAAGACGACCTGACAAGGCTTCTGATGTGCGCCAGGGACCCCGATTTCGCATCCCGGCCAGGGGCGGTCGCGCTCAACGTTCCCCCGCAGCTCTCACGTTTTTGGATTGATGCCCTGATGACGACGGTTCGCGAATTCGACGATAAGTTCACGCCGGAACTGGAACGCAAGTGGCGAACGGTTCTGATCATGGGGCTGGCATCTTCGGGTAAGGTTAAGCTTCCTGCTTGAGGCGGATCACAAACCTGGCGCCACCCTTGAATTCCTTATCAAGGGTGATCGAGCCGCCGTGATCGTGAATGATTTCCCGCGCAATATAAAGGCCGAGGCCCGTGCCCTTGGACTTGCCGAAGGTGGCAAAGGGCTGGAAGAGCGTTTTGGCGAGTTCCGGGGGAATGCCTGGACCGCTGTCGGTGATTGCGATTTCCACCCACTGGCCGTCCACTGGCTGCGATGCGATGCTGATCTGCCCGCCGGCTTTCAGGATTTCCAGCGCGTTATTGGTCAGGTTGAAGATCACGCGCATGAGCTTGGCCTTATCCACCCGGACGTTCCCCGGATAATTGAAGCTCGTGCTCAGGGTGACCTTATGCCTTTCCGTTTCGGCCTGCAGCATGAATTCGATTTCATTCAGCACTTCGTTGAGGGGCAGAATTTCAAAGCGGAATTTCTTCTCGCCCCGCGCCACGCTCAGGAGTTCCTCGACCATCGTGATACAGCGATTGGCCTGATTCCGAATGATGGTGCAGACGCGTTCCACCTGGTGTTCCGACATCTGATCGCGACTGCCGAGCAGCTCGGCGCAGCCGATGATGGCCGAGATAGGGTTTTTAAGGTCATGGATAATGGTACTGGCGACCTGGCCGATGGCGGCGAGGTTTTCCGAGCGCTTTTTCTCTTCGATCAGCTGCTTGCGCATGATCAGCGAGAAGATCTGGGCGCCGATGATCTGCATGAAGGCAAGGTCTTCGTAGAGAAATCCGCCCGGCTTATTGAAAACTTCCAGGATGCCATGATTGATATTGGTATTGTGCAGGTCCATGGACTGATGAATGGGTATCGCGAGAAGGTTATTGAGCGGCGTGTCCACCTGCTGCGTGACCTGCTCCAGGTAACTGTCGTTCCTGCTGAGGCTGTTGACGATCACAGCCTTGCCTTCCTTCAGAAGGTTTTTCAGGTAAATGCTGTCGAGTTCATCGCGCGTCCAGTGGCTTACCTTACGGCCTTCCTCGACCTGCGCGGCATAGGCTTCCCAGCTCTTGTTCTCGCTTTGAATCATAAGGCAGCCGACCTTGGCGCCCACCGCGGCCACGGCCTTGCGGATCACGGCGCTGATGAAGTCGTAAAGGTTGGAGGATTCGTTGACGGCTTTTTCCAGTTCGCGGATCACTTCCAGCTGATCGAGCTTTTGCTTCAGCCGAACCTGGGTATTGGAAAGATCGCGGATGATGCGGGCTTTTTCCTGGTAAAGGTAGGCGGATTCGATAGCCACGGCAGCCTGCGAGGCGAAGGCGATGCTGAAAGTCTCGTCAGCCGGTTCGAAGTCGCCATCATGTTTATTCAGGAGCTGAAGGCAGCCTATCGTCTTGCCATCCAGGTTCGCCATCGGCACGCAAAGGATATTCCGGGTGCGATAGCCGGTGGAACGGTCCACATCCGGGTTGAAGAGAGGGCTGTTGTAGGCATCGGGAATCAGAATGGTCTGACCCAATTCAATGGTCCGACCAGCCACCCCTGCCCCACGCGGGAAACGGATGATTTGGCTTTCGCCCAACTGGACCTTCGACCAGATTTCATCCCGCTCCTCATCCAGCAGGAAGATACTGCAGCGGTCAGCATTCAGCGCCTTGCGGCCCTGGTCGGCGATATAGACAAGAAGGTTGTCCAGGTTTTTCTCAAGGCCCATGAAACGACAGACATCGAGCAGCTTCAGGAGCTGATCGAGACTCGGCATGTGCGAGTCGCTGAGTCTTGGGACATTTAGAATCTTGGCTTCTGACATGAATGAGCTTCCTCGTGCCTATCTCCATTCTTCCCGACTGCAAACAAAAGAACCAGAGGTTAAAAGTTCCCAGCTGCCGCCCTCATGCTATAATACGCCCAAGGCAGCGAGGAGTTTACGCATGCGCATGATTCTTGGTTTTTTCTGCAGTTTCCTTCTGGCCGTTCCGGGGGCGCGCGCATCCTGCGATGCCTACAAAGAATATGTAACGGCCTATCATTATCTTCTGGATAAAAAAGCCATAGCCTTCACCAAGGATCAGGCCTCACGCACGGCCATGAGCGTGGCCAAAGGCTGTGATGGCTCGGCAGCCCGCTTCATTCGGGTCTTTGACCTGCTCATCAATGCCCGGCTGACCCTGGATAACGCCTCGAATATTGCCCAGGAGATCGCGCGCCAAGGCGATGATAGCGCGGAAAATTTCGTGGAGGTTTTCAAGGCGGCCTATCTGGAAAAGTACCTCGATCTTTCCCTTCAGGATGCTTTGAACCTCGCCCGCTCGCTCAGCGGCAAAGGTCCCTGGATTCGGAGGGACTATGGGGCGATCGTGGATTTTTGCTTAAGCCCCAAGGGCCTCGGTCTTTCCAAGCCGGATTGCGCGACCCTGGCCCGTGATCTGACGCTTATGGGCGAAGACGAACCCGCGCGTTCATTGGCGGAACGTTTTATCGAGCTTCTGGAATTTTTGAGAAGCCACAAGGAAGGCCCCCAGCTGACCACGGGCGACGCCCTGGCTCTGACTCGGGAATTGATGGCGATCAGCCCGGATGCGGGACGCAATTTCATTCCGGGCTATAAGTTTGCGCGCGATAAAAATGAACTGGGGCTCGATCGGGTGAAAGCCGTGGGCTTCGCACGGCAGCTGACCATGTTCACCAAACCTTCGGACTCAGAAGCGAAGTGAGTAGGCAAAGCCCGGGACCCAGCTGATCCTGGGCTCCAGCGGCTGGGCGTGGGACACTTCGGGCAATAAAGTCAGCTCCGCCACAGGCCCGTAAATCCGCTTTTTATAGTCCTGCTGCTGATCGTAGTTGGTGATCCAGGGATGATCAAAGACCAAAGGCAGGAAAGCCATGACAGCCGCGACTCCGGCCACGGCTTTCACCTTGTCGTTTTCTTCCGGTAAAGACGTGATGGCGATCGCCCCGGCGAAATTCGTGAAGGCTGCGATA
Source organism: Oligoflexus sp. (assembly GCF_035712445.1). Taxonomy (NCBI): domain Bacteria; kingdom Pseudomonadati; phylum Bdellovibrionota; class Oligoflexia; order Oligoflexales; family Oligoflexaceae; genus Oligoflexus; species Oligoflexus sp. Next base: position 39,977 of record NZ_DASTAT010000055.1, read on the forward strand.
TATTGCACGCGACGCATCACATAGGCGGGAAAATAGAGTGCCTCCTCTGCCCGTCTTTCCTTGGCCAGGCTTTGTTCCTGGGTTTTGTCACCAAGGGCCGCGATGTCCTGCTGCGCTGTGCGATAAGGCGTATACATCGCCCCTAGACCGAAGGTCCCGACCAACCAACCCAGGCCGATTCCCGAGGCGATGGCCGCGGCTTCCTTGCTTTTTGCCTCTTTCATACTCATGGCGCTGGCTCCGGCGAGGAGCGTGAAAAAAGCAGGGGCCTGCAAAACGAAATGGGTCCGCGCGCGTGACTTGCTTTCCTGATTGGCAAGCGTCGCGAGTCGCTGGCTGGCCCGCGGCACCACCAAAAGCTCGGGATACTGATAGCCTTCCTTGGGCGCTGGAGCCTGGGCCTGAAGCGGTCCACCGCCGAAGGCGAGAAGGAGCCCCAGGGAAAAAATTCCAGCTTTTGAATTTTTCATACACGCTCCGCTTGCTGTCAGGCTCATTCACGAAGTAGCATTTCTACTTGTTACCAGGATAAGTTGTCCATACCCCAAGATCAATGTTCTTTTACCCGGAGCACGTATGAAGACGCGTCTTGAATGGATCCTCTTAGCAAGCCTTTTCAGTCTTCCGGCCTGGGGCGCGGATAGCGATCATACGGCAAAGATCACGCGGTTTTTCGGCAAAGCCCAGATCCTGTCGGGACCTTCGGCTAAAAAAGCGGGACAGCCTCCGCATGTTCTTTTCGAAGACCTTTATTATCACGTCGAACCGGCGAAACTGGGTTCGGAAATTCCGCTCGGCAGCGTGATCCAGACCAGTGAAAAAACCATGGTCCGGCTGGTCTATCCGAACGGTGATCAGATCATGATCTCGCCCTCGTCTTCCTATCGGGTCGCGCTGGAAACCAAGGATGGCAAGGAAAAGCCGATTTCCGAGCTGATCTATGGGAAATTTCGCGCGGTGATTTCCAAGGAAGGCCCGCGCAAGGAATCCGAGGTTCGCACCCGCACCATGGTCATGGGGATCCGCGGAACGGATTTTCACGTCGCGGCCTTCTCCGATCAGGGCGGTTCTGTCGTTTCCGTTCTGCGCGGAGCCGTCGCCGTCACGCCCCAGATCGCCCAGGCCGGCGCCCAGCCCCAGACCATCGAAGTCAAAACCGGCTTCAGCGCTGCGATTCCCAACCAGGACAAGGCTCCTGTGAAAGTGGCCGCGACCGATAAATACGATCTGAAGGTCATCCAGGACAGCGTGAGCTTCACGAAAAATCAGCCGGCCGAAGCCCCCGCCGACCCAGAAACGCAGAAGGAGATTGCTGCGCTGGAGCAAAAGGCCGTGGAGTCGACCAAAAAAGATATCCAGAGCGGTGACCCTGAGCTTTACAAAAAAATCCAGGCGGCCGAGGCGGCCGGTAAAAAGATCGAAAGCGTCGAGGTGCTGCAGGCTGTGACCCTTGAAAAAGCGCTGGTCCGCGCGCCGGAACCCGTGGCCGAGAAAAGGGAGGCTTTGGAAAAAGCCGGCATCCTGAAAAAACCGGCGGCGCCCCCGCGCAAACCCACCGGTCAGGAATTGGATGAGCTGGAAGGCGGTATTTACGACAAATACTTCAAGCGCTGAACCATGCTGGAAAAATCCTCGCTTCGGCATAAATTGAGTCTCGTCACGCTTTGCCTTCTGGTCATTGCCGCCAGCTACTATGCGATGTTTCAGCACTATCGGTCGTTTCGCTTCGCCAGGACCGATACGGATCTGATCTATCGCATCGAAAGTAAATTGCTCGACTACAGGCTCAAACTCCGCGGTCCCATCAAGAGTTCGGGACGCGTCGGCATCCTGGCCATTGATGAACGCTCGATTGCGGAATTCGGGCGCTGGCCCTTTTCCCGCCGCTATTACGCGCAGGCCTTCGCCAACCTTAAAAAACTGGGCGTGCAGTGGATAGGCTTCGATGCGATCTTTTCCGAGGCGGAACGAACGGCGAACGAAGATTTCCAGCCGCTCTTTCAATCGCTCGCGACCGACAAAAGACCGGCGAATCTTCAAAGGAATCTGCAGCTCTACCTGACCATGCAGAATCAAAGTCCTGCGGATCTCTCTTTCCAAAAATCCCTGGACGAATTTCAGAGCATCACGCTCGGCTATCTTTATTATGGCCACCCGCGTGAGGCGGAACGCAATCGAAAGCCGGGTGAAACCGCGTTTCCCGAACTCGCGCGGATGGCGGAAGCCTCCCAGATCATGGCGGATGTCCCCCCGGGCCGGACGCTGCATGACTATCCCGAATTAAGCCGGGCCTATGGCCTCGTCGCCAATACCCCTGGCCTGACCGCCGCCGGTCGCCATTTCGGTTTTTTCAGCAATGACAATGACAGCGATGCGATCAACCGCTGGATTACGCTCGTGGCCGATGTGGATGGCCAGCTCATGCCGTCTTTGGCCTTGAAAACGGCGGCCGAGCACTTGAACCGTGAAATTTTCGTGGTGTTTGATGAATTCGGCGTGGAAACCGTGGCCCTGGTCAGTCGCGACAATCCCGAGGATGTGCAGGATATCCCGATTGATATCCGTGGTGCCGGCCGCATGCTGATCAACCCCATCGGCCCAGGCGGATCGTTCAAACACATCAGCCTCGCCGATGCCTATGCGAATAATTTCAGTGACAAGGATAGGAAGTTCTTAAAAGGCTCGATCCTGCTTCTCGGCGGAACCGCGGCAGGCACCAATGATGTACGGCCCAACGCCTTTGATGCGGCGATTGACGGCGTGGAGAACCACGCGGCCGCCATCGATAACATCATCAGCGGAAACTTTTTGAAGAGACCCGTTTCGATCTATAAGACCGAACTCCTGATCATCCTCGGCGTGGGGATGCTGTTTGCGCCCCTGATGGTCTATGCGCATGCGCTGATGTCGGGACTGGCCGTTCTGCTCTTTGTCGTGGGATACTATTACCTTGATAAATACCTTTGGTTTGGTCGCGGAATCTGGACCTTTATCGCTGTGCCTTGCCTTGAAATCATTGCCATGGGCTCCATCACAACGATCTACAAATACATGACCGAGGAACTGGAGCGTAAAAAGCTGAAAGGCGCCTTCCAGCATTACCTCAGCCCCGAGGTCATCAATCAGATGCTGGAGCATCCCGAGGAAATGCAGCTCGGTGGCGTGCGCCGGGAGCTGACCGTGCTCTTCTCGGATGTGCGCGGCTTTACCACCATCTCCGAGTCCCTCTCGCCCGAACGCCTCTGTGAACTGATGAACGATTATTTCACCCCAATGACCTCATTGATTCTGAGAAGCGGAGGCGTCCTCGATAAATATATAGGTGACGCGATCATGGCCTTTTGGGGGGCCCCGGTTCCCCTGCCCCATCACGCGGACAGCGCGGCTCAGGTGGCTTTGGATATGCTGCGGGCCTTGGATAAGGTTAAGGAGGACTTTAAGAACAAGCAGTTTCCCCCGATCGAAATCGGCATTGGGCTCAATACAGGACCGATGTCGGTGGGTAATATGGGATCGAACGAACGCTTCACCTACACCGTCATGGGTGATGCCGTGAACCTCGGATCACGTTTGGAAGGCCTGACCAAGGACTATGGTATTCAGATTATGATCAGCGAATACACGCAGAAGCAGCTGACGCCGGGTCGGTTTTTTACGCGGGACTTGGATCATATTCGCGTGAAAGGGAAGCTGGAGCCGGTGCATGTTTTTGAATTGATGCGGCCTGAAAGCTTCCGCTCGCTCCAGGACCTGCAGTCCTTCATGGAACACTTTCAAGCCGGACGGCAGGCGTATCAGGCCAAACGCTGGGACGAGGCCATCCGCAGCTTCAACGCCTGCCTTCTGCAGCGGCCTCATGATGGAGCCTCGGCGCTTTATGTGGAGCGCTGCACGGCCTATCGCGATCATCCGCCGATAGAAAACTGGGATGGGGTTTATACCTTCAAGCACAAGTAAACGTCAGGATGCCCGGCGTCGCACCCCAGGACTTGAACAGGCCCTCACGATGCGCTCCGGCGCCGCTCCTGAATAATCTGCCCCAGACGTTGGATGAAGGGCTCGACGTCGAGGGGCTTTTCAAAATATTCGGCCACATTCAGCCGGCGCGCCAGCTGATGAAAACCCTGGGGAAAGGCGCCGGTGATCACGACCACAGGTGTCCGCACGCCCTGCTGGGCTAAAAACTCGATCAGTTGAAAGCCGCTGAATTGCTTCACATGGATGTCGGTGATAATCGCATCAAAGGTCGCCGTCCTGAGGAGCCGCAGCGCTTCACGCCCGTCATCGGTCGTGGTTACGCGAAATCCCGAGGCCTGGAGCGCCATCATCAGAACTTCGGCCAGACGTTTATCATCTTCCATCAAAAAGATGTGCGGCCGATTCAAGCTTCGCTCCTGGACCACCTCGCAGAGACTTTGCGCCAAGGCCGCATCCCGGCCTTCATCGACCACGGCGTGCTTGAGCCCGAACTCCAGAAAGCCTTCGATGCGCGGCGGCTCACCCCCAGGCGCCAGCCCGACCAAGGGCACGGACCGCACATCGACCTGGAGCAAGAGTTTTTGCAGGAAGGCGCGTTGCTCCGCTTCCGGGGCATCCAGATCCACCAGCAGAAGGTCAGGCGCATGCTGCCTGACGAGCTGAATGGCATCCAGAACGTTTCCGGCCGGCCAGACCTTAACGTCCTGGAGTTTCATGCGAAGGGGAAGGCTCTGACGCCTTGCCGTGTGCGTTGTGAAGTAGACGAGAGTCGCGGTCATGAAGCTTCCTGCGTGCAGTAGTTAAAAAACGTCGGCTCCCGATGATCACGAGCGGGAAAGCCCACCAAAAGCCGGCTGCCGCATTGTGCCCCGTGACAACGCCACAGCTTGTCAGATAACGCACATCTTCGGATTCACTCGGCTCGGGATACAGAAAACTCACACCCGCCTTGTCATCCAGGGCAAGGTTCGCCGAGTCATCCAAAGAAGAATAAGACATGATCGAGCGGTAACTGCTATGCGGGTGACCGAGCCCGAGGCAGTGCCCGAGTTCATGCACCAGAGTCCGCAAAAGCGATTTCGCCGACACGCTGCTATTCGACACGCTGATGTCGCAGTCATGAATCACATGCGGATCGCTTTCAAGCGCCGTGGGATCAGGATCGCTCGTCATGAAGCTCGGCAGGGCCGCGGCAGCGACGGCCTGGGAATCCTGGGCCTCCACCACGATGGAGAAGGTTTCGTCATTTTCGTCGATATGAGCGGACGCATCCTGCTGCAGATTCAAGACCACATAGGCGGTCGGCACGCTGTTCCAGGTATTCATCGCGCGGGTTAAAAGCGCAGCCATGAGATCCTGGTCACTGGAATCGGCGAAGCTGCCATCGAGCACATCCTCCTTCTCCGTAAGTTCCGGCGCATCCCCATTCCAAAGGAAGGTCACCGTCGGTTGATCAGGATTCACGGGAAGCCGCGGTTTCAGCTGGCTGATATGAACGAAGGCGAGGGCCGGCGAGCTTATGAAAAAGAGCGCGAGCAGAGTTTTATAACGCATAGCTAAGCCCCATGCGGAACGTGTAAGGGAACTGCCAACCGTAATTGCCGACGCCGATCACCTGCCGATATTCCACCTGGTAGCGAAAACTCTTCAGAAAAGGGCTCGATTCATAACCATAGGCATGATCCACGCCGACGCCGGGTCCTGAGCTGGTGACGAGCAGACCGCCGCCCAGCGCCGCATAAAAGCCTCCGGCATAGAACCTTTGCCCCCAAAGGAGCCCCGGCACGAGGCTGACGAGCCACTCGCGCTGTGAATCGGTTACATAGGTGAACTGCCAATCGACGGGACTGGCCGGTGGAATGGAAACCGGATTCGATCCCCCTTGTCCGATCGAAGGCGGGCCGATGAGCACGTGCAGGGTATCCGCGAACGAAGCCTTCGGCATGAGCGCCAGGATCAGCAGAAACCGCTTCATAGAGCCACCTCAGCACCCAGAGTGAAAATGGATTTCCGCGCGGTGGTCAGGAAGAGAAAGGCAAAGCCCGCAGCATAGATCTGGGAATTCCACTCGGCGTTCACGCGCCAGCGTTCTTCGCTCCAGATCGTATAGCCGATGCCCAAACAAAGTCCTATGTTTACATCATGGACGTCTTGCTTGGATTCACCCGGCGGATCATAGGATGTATAAGCATCCATAATCGTGACACCAAAGCGCGCGGTCAGCTCGGGCCAGGGAAAAATCTTGATCAGCTCGTCGCGGCTGAGCATGGTCGTCGTTTCCAGAAAGGAACCGAAGCGCCGCCCGGTAAAATCCAGGCGATAGCGCGTTCCATCATCCAGCCCAAGACCGAACTGGACGGCAGGATGCAGAAGGAAATCACCCTGTTCCATGACGCTCTCGCCCGCCTGCAGCCAAACTCCAGCGTGGGCCCAGGTCGCACTGATCATCCAAAGCATAAGGCCACGCACAAGTGTACGAGGGAACATTCGTTCCTCCTGGGACTGGGCTTTTCCGGAAAGTTATACGTTTCAGCATAATGGTTTGGGCGAGGTGGCGTCAACTGAGCGAGACCATTCGGCTTTGAGCCTTGCTGAGAAAGGGGTTCAAGAATCAAGGACGGATCGCCGAAAAGACTCCAAATTTTTTATCAAGTTTGGAATCCCAGGTCCTGTTCTAAGCTGGGGTTGACAGCGGGGTGAACGCCTTTTCATAATGATAGACGTATCACCCCAGACCCAAACCGAAAGGAAGCTGCCTATGCGCGCCAAGATCCACGATTGCCCACGTTGTGGCAACGCCGCGAGGCTCGAGAAGCGGCCGTTCAGCGATCAGGCCCTTGCCGCCCTGGTGACCTGGGGGGACATGGATCGTTCTCTGGTCGGACAGGCGATCTGCGAGGAATGTTACACAGAGATGCGTGACATCCTGATCGAGCGCTGTGAAGACATCAAGAAGATCGATCCCAAGACTTTGACCAAAGCCAGCTGATCGTGATGGGGTTTTCTAACCCCATCCTGCCGCCCCCTTTCCATTCCGCTCCGCATCACGGATATGTGATGACAGCCTTTCGTCTTTCCCCTATACAATTTCTTCAGCTGTCACATGAAAGAGGGCCACACTATGGACGCAACGACCATAACCTGTCAATTTGCTCCCGTTTTTCCCTATCGACCCGAGCTGAAGCGCAAGAAGCCTCAGGTGCCTCAAGGCCCGCGCGGTTTTCCGCCCAAGGAAGACGGCTGGATCGTGGAATTTGAAAGCTTTGATAGTTCCGATCGGAAGGCGCAGATTTTCGGACATCTTTTCCGCCCGGAAAAGGTGAAGCCGGAGCTGGCGCATCGGGCGCTCGTGATCCTGCACGGACAGGGCGAACATAGTGGGCGTTACATCCATTGGCCGCATTATCTGAAGGATGATGTCGGTTCCATGTATCTCATCGACCACCGCGGGCACGGGCATTCCACGGGCATTCGCGGCCACGTCGAGGACTTTGATTTTTATGCGGACGACGCGGCGGCTGCTGTGCGGCGCTACTATAATTATCTGATGGCGAAATATGGCAAGGCCGAGATTCACCTTGTGGGGCATAGCATGGGTGGGCTCATCGCCATGCGGGCGGCTCTGCGTTACAATCTGCCCATCGAATCGCTCATCCTCAGCGCGCCGATGGTCGAGCTGGGTTTTCCGGTGGGACGGGCCAAGGAATTTGCGGCCGGAATCTTGAACAAAATCGTTCCCTACCTGCCCCTGCCCTCGGAACCGCTGGGGGATTTGATTTCGCGCGATCCCGCGGTGGTGGAGCACTATAAGAAAGATCCTTTGAATCACGGACTGGCTTCGCCCGGTTTTTATTTTTCCTATCTCACCGCGAAGAAAGACACCCTGCGTCGAGCCAAGGAATTCCGGGTGCCTGTCCTTGTGCTCCTGCCGATGGCTGATCAGGTGATCAACCCCGAGGGGACCGAGGAGCTTTATCGGGCGCTGGGTGCGCCTGAGAAGAAGATCATTCGCTATCCTGGGCTCTATCATGAAATTTTCAACGAGCCGGAAAAAGATCGGGCCTTCGGCGATCTGAAGGCCTGGCTCAAAACCCATCATGCGAAGGGCGAGACGAGCGCCGAAGCCTGAGCCCTCCCCCCGATCCCGGGCGCAATCCCACGGCGCGCCTGGGTAAATTCCTTAATACCCTTTTTAACTCATTGAATTTATTGATGTTTCGCTTTCCGCTTTGATCATTTGGCCGGCTGGTCGAAGAGTATTTTAAGCAGCGCGAGAGTTATCGGGACTCTCCGGCAACCAGAAGGAGGCAACATCACCATGAGTCATCATTCCTGGCGTCAAGTCCCGAGCGAAGGTCCACCTTAGGGTGAAGCTGCTTTTTGCAGCTTTTCTGGAAGAGGTTTGATCATCAACCGATAGAAGGAGTTCATTGTTCAGTTTTTCGATAGAGAGCAGTCCGCGCCGCCTACGGGCCCGTCCTTGATGATGCGCCGTCGTCTGCTGCGGACCCTTGAGGACCTGAATCCTCAGGAGAAACATTCCAATGAATCCAGGCCGCCTGCCATGCAGCGGCCTCTTTCTTTTTCTGCTCCTGATGAAAAGAATTCAGAGTCAGCATAAAGGCTTTGCGCACGGCCGTATTCAGCTCCTCGCAGTCCTTTTCCAGATGCCTTCGTTCAAGAGTCATATGTACGCCTTCCTTCTTTAGCCTTAAAATAAAAGCAGTCTTGTGAAAGGATCCTTTATGCCAGCACGCGAATCACGGGTCAGCCTCATGGCCCTTCGGGAACGGTATCTTTGGCTTTGGCGGCAACTGCAAAAACTGGAAGAGAAGCTCAAGACTCCAGCAGCTCCCGCCCCTTCTGATGAACGCAAGACCCTCTGGGCCCAGCGCATGAAGAAACAGCTGAAACGCTATTGGCCCTGAGACGCCTTGGTCATCATCGGCGCAAGAGTCCCACTTGAAACCTGGGCCTTGCGCAGAAGAGCCTGCAGTTTTCTTTCATAGATCAGAACGCCCAAGGGCGGGCAGAGATAAAAAAGGCGAAAGACCCAGCGGGAGGCCGCCTTTTGCCCGTTTTTTTGCGCCAGCATTTCCAAAAGCCGCCAGAGCCCGAGCATGGATCGACGATAGCGCCCGATGAAAAGAGGATGCCGCAGCTGTTTCAAAACTTCGGGCGACATCTCGATGCCCAGGTAGCAGCCAAAAGCAAAAATTCGATCATGCGCCCACGGCCGGAAACTCCGCCCGAGGCTCGTCAAAGATTCCAGGGCCAACGACCAGGGATCGCGTGAGCCTGTTTCCAGAAGATCGCGACCGAGTTTATAACGATGTTCACGCAGGACCAGCATGCGGTACCGATGGGCCAGCAGATCAGGGCTTTCATTCTGTGGCGAAGGATCTGTCGACAGCGAAGGCTGCGCTGCGGGCTCAGAGACGGCCAGCGTTTGCACCTTATCTTTCCAAAGACCTTTGTAGGCTCCCAGAGTTTTCGCCAAGGCACATCTCCTACATCGTCTTATCTGTATTGGGTTTTGCCGAAAGCTCCATCTCCTGCGCGCGAATGAACTGATCCGGCCCGACGCGCAGCCATGCTCCCTGCATCTCCTGGACTTCCACCTTATGATTGCGGAAATAAAGTCCGAGCACAGGATACTGCTGCCCGGGACCGCCGCGGATTTCCGCTTTTTCCACGCTGACCCGCATCACAGCCGGCAGCTGAATCAACTTCGGCGCTTCCTGCGTGACGAGCTTGCGGAACACAAAACCCCCGCCGGCAACCTGAGCCCAGTCCTGATTGAAGGCCTGCAGTTTCAATTCCAAACCCGGCTCTGCTTTGCGCAGGATCCTGGCCGTGATCAAAGGAAATTCCCGGATATTCGCAATATTCGGACCGACCCAGAAATTCTGATAGCCGGCGGCGGCTGGATCCTGGAACTGCAGCGCATCCGCACTGACGAAGGCGCCCGGTTTCACGCGCAGCCACTGCTTGTCGGTGGTCAGCACACCCTCCAGCGCAAAGCCCGGAGGCAGAGAATCGACGATTTCAAAACTGCCGCCTGGACCCTTCCGCAGTTCGACCGCACGCAGGGTCATTCCTTTCAGAAGATTTTCCTGCTCGCCCGCCTCCACAGGCGATGGCGGCGTCACGGGAGGCGGCGCCACGGGCACTGGCGGCGTTACATTCAAAGGCGCAAGAGGCGCGGCAGCCATGGCCGTCTGTTTCGGGGCATTGCCATTGGCTTTTTTCGTTGGAGTCGATCTTTCGCTCGCGCAGTTGGCTTCTGCAGCCGTTCGAGCCTTTGCGACTTTGCGGCTCGCCGGCTGACTTTGCTGCCAGGCGGTATTCAAAAGAAAACCAAGGCTCGTAAAAATCAGGCTCAGCGCAATCATCGTGCCCATGCCGCTGTGTTTCACGGCGGGGCGCGACGCGGACTGCATCACAGCGGGTGGAGGCAGGGCTTTGGCCTTGAGCGTTTCCTGAGGCGGGACTTTTCGCGCGGGAATGCTGCGAGCCGCCGGTGAAGCCATGACGGCAGCGGCCTGCAGTTCATGCTCCGCAGTGGAACGCAGTTCGTGGAAAGCCCGGGTTTCCCCTTGAATATGCTCCTCGATATGGCGCCGGAACGCATCATACGCAGGATCGGAAAGCTCGCCCTCTCCACTCCCATTCCGTTCCCCACCGAAGATATCGGCCGGATCATCCATGTCGCGCCAACGCTTTTTTTTACGTCCCATGACCCCTCCAACCTCTTCCGTTCAGCCTTTAAGGGCTCCTACTGGCAGTATAACGCGCAAAGAAGGAGCCGGGAGGACTTTGAAAACGGCAGATTTTGCCCGACCAAAGTCGGCAAAACCGGGACCATCAATCCGGCCGCCTTGATTTGAACGCAGGAATAAGGCTAGGATGGGACTCCTGACTAACCTCTCTCATAAAGAATGGCTATGACACTCAATATGCAAGGCCTCATGTCGCAACTTCGATCGTGGAATGATGGATCCCGAAACCTCGCGAAGGAAGGCTGGGATTATCTGAGCCGCATGCCCCGCGGCAAGCATATCTATAGCTATCTGATCGGACGTTATGCGCCTTACACCGGAACGATCGGGGCTTTGATCGAAGAGCTGCGCGAAGGGCATGCGGAAGTCAGTTTGAAGGATAGTCCAGAAGTTCGCAATCATCTGAAAAGCATTCACGCCGTGGCTCTGGCCAATCTTGCGGAATTGACGGGAAATATCGCGCTTTCTTATAGCATGCCTGCGGATGCGCGCTTCATCGTCAGCAAGATGGAGATCGAGTATCTGAAAAAAGCCAGGGGCAAGGTCACCGGGATCTGTGATTGCCCGGTGCCGGACAGCAGTGAAAAGAAAACCTATCTCGTTCCCGTGGAAATCTATGACGAGGGTGAAAACCTCGTGTGCACAGCCGTCCTGCATTCGCTGGTCGGGCCTAAGAAGTAGGCGAAGGGCCCCGGTGGCCCAGTGCCGCCAGCTCGCGCGGAAAACCATAAAGACTGCTGGATCCGCCCGCATGCAGAATCAAAACAGGATGCTCGGGCTCCTTTTCCGCATAGGCCGCGCGTACGCTCATAAAGAGTTTCGCTGAATAGATGGGATCCAGCAATATCCCGGTATCGTGCGCGGTACGCTGAATCTCTTGAAAAACAGCCTGATTCGTCGATCCAAATGAACGCGCGGATAAAGGCTGATGACAGCGGAACGTCGCCTGGGGAATCTCGCAATGAAGCTCAGCCGCGAGTTCCGCACGTCTTGATTCCAAATCCCTTTTGAAGGCCTCTTCACTCCCGGCACAGAGCAAAACCTCACAGGTCGCCCGACTTTTCAAAAGCCCAAGCCCCAGTATCAAAGCCTGCGCGGTCAAACCCGTCCCGGCATCCACCCACAGCTGCGCAAAACTCAGGCCCAGTTCCTTTTCCTGCTGCACGATATCCAAGGCCAAAGTCAAAGCCCCCCAGAGAGTCTCGATCTGCGCCCCACCTTCGCGCACGCAAAAGACCCTGCGGCCCTGCGCCTGGACACGTTCGCAGCGCTCCTTTGCCATATTTTCCACCTGGGGCCAGGCGGAGCGCGGAATCACCTCGATCGTGGCCGCGTGGGACAAAAGGGGCCAGAGTAGATCAGGACCGTGCGGATGACGTGGACTCCCCTCCTTGACCAAAAGCTTCACATCAATACCCAATTCACGTCCGAGGCTTAATAGGCCCTGCAGAAAATGCGAGCGGCTGCCGCCCCAGGCAACCATGACATCGGCCCCGTTTTCCTGCAGCGCGGCCGCCAAACCCTGCATTTTACGCCATTTGCTGCCCAAAGGCCCAAGTTCATCATCGCGTTTGATCCACACCCGCCCGCCCCAGGCCAGAAGCGGATGAATGCGGCTCGTCAGCCAAAAGCCAGACCGCCCCCCGCGTAAAGGGGAATGCTGGAGCTGCCTCTGGATTTTTTCCTGCCATGCCTCACGCAAAATGATGACCTCCGCCCTGATCCGGTGACCTTCGGATTGAAACATATTCAGGAAAGCAGCTCAACACGGAGTGAAAGCTATGCTACCCTCCCTCGATTGCCTTATGCAGCGAAAGGAGACGTCATGCGGACCGGAACCATTCAAGCCAAACTGCAGCGCCATGCGGCGGGCCAGCCTCTGCGCGTGCTCGATCTCTTCGCAGGCTGTGGCGGCATGTCGCTTGGTTTTCATCGGGCCGGTTTTCAGATCGCTGGGGCCATCGAATTCGATCGCCTGGCCGCCGCCTCGCATGCGCTGAATTTTGAAGGCTGCACCCTGGACGAGGTCACCGCTCCCGGGGCGAATTTCGCAAGGGACATTACCGGCACCTCCGCAGCCGACGCCGTCGCGCACCTTGATACGCCCCTGGCCGAATCCATTGACGTCATCATCGGCGGCCCGCCCTGCCAGGCCTTCGCCCGCGTGGGTCGCGCCAAACTTCGGGAAATCCAGGATCACCCGGACGCCTATCTTCGCGATCCGCGCGCGCAGCTCTATCTGAGTTACCTGGACTATGTGCAGGCCCTGAAACCCTTGGCCGTCCTGGTCGAAAACGTTCCTGACGTTTTGAATCACGGTGGACTCAACATTGCCCATGAAATCAGCGAGACCCTGACGTCGCTCGGCTACGACTGCCGCTATACGCTGCTCAACAGCGTGCATTATGGTGTCCCGCAGATGCGTGAGCGGATGTTCCTGCTCGCGCTGCGGAAGGAATTGAAAGAGACCATCGTCTTTCCGCGTCCCACGCATTTTTTTCAACTGCCCAGAGGCTACGCGGGGACAAGGCGCACGGCTCTCAAGACTTTGGAAAAGCTTGCCCACACGGACAGTTTTTTTCAGGAAACACCGCTGGCCGATGCCAGCCTCCCACCGGCCGTGACAGCAGCAGAGGCCCTGGCCGATCTGCCTTTGATCACCGCGCATCTGGACGGTTCCTTAAAGCGCGGCGCAAGGCGTTTTACGCAGAGCGTTCCCTATCGCGACATCAGTCCCAGCGCCTATGGGCATCTGATGCGACACTGGCCAGGGTTTGAAACTCCCGGCGCGATCAGTGATCATGTGATTCGCTCGCTCCCGCGCGACTATAGAATATTCCGCGCGATGCAGCCCGGCGATCAGTATCCCGAGGCTGTGGCCGTTGCTGAAAGATTATTCAAAGACGAGGCCAAACGTCAGCGCCTGACCGCGCAGTCGAAAGCTTATAAAGAGCTGCGGAAGGATTTTGTTCCGCCGTATGATCCCGGCAAATTTCCCAATAAATGGCGGAAAATGGCGGCGGACGAACCGGCCCGCACACTGATGGCGCATCTGGGCAAGGACAGCTATTCGCATATACACTACGATGGCCAGCAGGCGCGGACCATTTCGGTGCGCGAAGCGGCTCGTCTGCAATCGTTTCCCGATGGTTTTCGTTTCGTGGGGACGATGAACCCGGCCTTCAAACAGATTGGCAATGCGGTTCCACCCCTCATGGCCTATGCACTGGCGCAAACGATCAAGGCCGCCCTTGATAACGTGGCGGCGAGGAGTCCTCATGAGCGACGTCATGACCCGCGAGCAGCGAGTGGCCTGCATGCGGCGTATTCAGGCTCGTCACACGGGGCCTGAGCAGAAAGTTGAGGCGCTGCTGGAGCGCTGGGGTTTTCCCTATCAAACCCATGTTCCCCATCTTCCCGGCCGACCGGACTTTGTCTTTCCCGAGCGGTCTTTGGTCTTATTCGTACACGGATGCTTTTGGCATCGGCACAGCTGTCATGAAGGTCAGCCCTGGCCCAAGCAGAACGAGGGATTCTGGCGTCGGAAATTAAGCGGCAACCAGGCTCGCGATCTCCGGCTTCAGGCAAAGCTCAGGCTTTTGGGCTGGAAGGTGGGCGTGATCTGGGAATGCCAGACGAAGAAGCCCGAGCATTTGGAACCGCGGCTTTTGAGTTACCTGCTTCATCCGAGCTGATCTGGTGGGTGATGTTCGCTTGCGCTAGAATGGGATATGCGCCAAGGACGGCGCGAGGACATCCCATGCGCCGGATATTTTCTGAAAAGCCTCTGCTTGCGATTCTCGGCTGTTGCTCCCTCGTGGCGATTGGTCTTCTCGTTTATTTTTTAAGCGGCATCGTCATCTTCGGAGGACGAGTGGCCTCGGACTATAACCGCCCGATGGAACCCGTCTGTAACGGCTGGTACGAAAACGAGGTCTTCAAAGACCACCGCACCCCCGAAGCTCAGGCCGCCTCCCCTATCCGCATCCCCAGCTGCGAAGACTCCGTGAAACACCCTCGAAAAACCGAGATGCTGACCACCGCGGAAGGTCTGCGCGTGCGTCTCGTCATGCCCGAGATGCCCGCGGCTCCTGCCATCTGGCTGCACCTGCATGGCATCACCGACAGTTATCTGAACGGCATGCGCTTCACTGATCTCGCCCGCCGCGCCGGTTTTGAATTGATGCTGCTGGAGCTGCAGAATCATGGAGGCTCCGACCGTCACAGTCAGGGTTCATCCTGGGGCTGCCGCGAGAAGTTCGATCTTTTTGCCGCGCTCAACTATCTGCAAAGCAGGTGGCCGGGAAAGCCCATCCTCCTTTCGGGAACATCCATGGGTACCATGACCATCACCCAGGCCGTGCTGACCCGTCCAGAACTCTTTCAATCCGTGCGCGGTATTATTTATGAATCGCCCCTCTCGACCTTCAGCAACCTGACCGATCGGGTCTGTCTGAAAATGGGTTCCGTGTGTTACTTCGTGTTCGGTAAAATCGTTCCGGCCTTCGCCAAACTCCGCACCGATACTGACTTCGACAGCTGTTTCGCGAGTCATGCGGCGCCCACTGCGATTCCCACTGAACTGTGGCTGACCCAGGAGGAATTCAAAACCCCCGAGCAGATCGCGCTCGCTTCCGATATGCCGGGCCATGCGAACGTCAGCGTCCGCATCTTCCCGCGCGGCACGCACTCCGCGTACTACAGCTACAACCCCGAGGACGTGGAAAAAGCCCTGCAGGAGTTCTGGACCAAGGTCAAACCCGCAGCTCCTGCCCCTTAACCGCGTCATTTCATCCATGTTCTGGGAATTCCGGGGGTGTTCTGTTCCGTGCCATCCCCTTGAAATGATTAACCCGTATGAGCCCACAGAACACTTCGTTCTTTGAGCCTTGCGAGCTTTTTCGCTTCCTGTAGGATGACCTTAGTGAAGGAAATTACGTTAGCGAGGAATGCCTTATGAAAATCGTTCAATCCGCTCTACTGGCCCTTATGTTCTTTGGTCCTGCCGTGATCAGCAGCTCGGCACAAGCACAATCGTTCGACTGCTATGCAACGCAAAATGAATCGGAAGAAGCCGCCTGCGCTCTTCTCGGAACCGCACGCCTGGCTTTCAATGCCTTGAGTGATCTGGATTCCAATGCCGATGTGCAGAACGCCCGTCGCTATGCGCGAAACATCATCACCGGCAGCAACACCCTCGGCGAACTGCTTTACAGCTCGGCCTCGGACACTGCGGTTTTGAACCAACTCGATAAACTCAGGACCCTCGTGCTGCAGCTCGACGCCACCAAGCGCAAGCTTGAAAACCGTTATCCGAACAATAACGAGCTGAGCACGCGTTTGACTCGCGTTCGTACAACTTACTACTATCTGGAAGGCTTGCTTCTTCCAGTTGAAGAGTGAGTTTCGATAAGTATATTGAGAATCAGGGATCGCCTGCTAAATCACGAAGGTTGAGGAGCATTCCTTCGGGTGAGCCCCTGGTTCTCGCTTTACTCCATCCCCCCGTAATCCCCCGCTTTTTCCCAATTTCTCAAGTTTTCCACGCAAAGGTCCGATAAGACTAAGACCACACTGCCAGGAGTCAACCATGCGACTGCGTTGGACTGAGCTTATTGTGTCTTTGAGCCTTTTCACGTTCTCCTGTTCAGGCGGGAATTTCAACGGCGGCTCCAGTCAAGGAGAAGCGCCGACAGCTGGCAGTATCTCCGGTTCGGAAAACTCGATACCCAACGGCGGCACCGCCGATGGCGAGCCCGCACCCTTGCCCCCGGTGGACAAGGTCGCCGAGCTGAAAGATAAATGCGCGAAGGCTCAGGAAGCCAGTTTCAAAATCGCGGAGCAAACTCTCAATTATCCCGAACGAAAGACCTGCAGCTTTGGAATGAATTCCAATCTGGCCCGTAAGGACGCCTTTGTGCAGGCTTCCGAAGTCTCCCCAGGCACCCTGACTCTGCCGGCCGGTGAAATCTGTGCGATTGACATCGATTCGCCTGCGGATGCACGGCTTCATTACGATGACTTTCTCATCCTATCCATCGATCAGCGCATTGTCTTCATGAGCAACAGCGGTCTTCAAAATTATCTGGATGCGCCTCAGCAGGGCATACTCACCTGGGATTTCACCAAGGTCGTCGGTCAGCCCATCAAGAACTTCGAAGCGGCCTCGTACTGCCTCGGCAAAGGCAGCGCCTGCGTTCTTCCAGGTCATGACAAGGAAGGCCCGGTCGCCCTGCATCTGACCGCCAACGAGATCGCGCCCATCGCCGCTTCGCTTTCGGGGAAAGCCTCGGTCTCCATGGACCTCACGGCGACCGGGGATAACGATGACACCGACTGCTATCACACAGCGCTGTCCGTCAAAGTCAAAATAAAATATCTTCCCTAATGCGTTCGATAGAAACGCCTAAGACAAGGAGCTGCCTCATGCTGCTGGAAATCGATTTTGCCAAGAAAAAGAAAAAACCGGCGCCACCCGCGGCTATCGTCATGCCGCTCTATCCGGGGCTGCCCGAGCCGCAAGCGAAGAAGAAGAAAAAAGATGTCGAGCATCTGACGCTTTCGATCTAGAGGCCTAATCTTTCCCAACGAAATACTCAAATCAGCCAGCCAGGACGAACCTTTCGTCCTGTATTTTTTTGGGCAAACCCCCGGTCTTTTGCCAGGATTTCCCGGGCCGGGGCGGCCGCCGCTCCCACACTCCGAAACAGAGCGTTACGGAGTCAGGAGACAGGCATGCCCATCAAAATCGGCTTCATCAACTTCACCGCGCTCGATGCGCCAGCGCCTACGGAATATGCCGCCTATAAGAAACTGGCCCGCATTCTGGAACCTCATGGTCATGTGAAATCGCTCGCTGAATCGCATCCTCCCATGCCGCCCATAAGATTCGAACCGCCGGCGCTGAACCGCACGCCAGACACGCGCCTTTATAAATTGGCCGCGGAACTCGCCCCCTGGATGGATGAGTTCCATCACCGCGTTCTGGATCGCGCCCGGATTCACGAGCGGCTCAAGATGATCGAGCGCACGCGCTTTCAGAATGATCTGGCGGAAATCAAATACTATCGGCAGGTGGATCGCCTGCACGCCTGGATCACCGAGCTTCTTTTCGAACGCATATACCAGCGTGTGGGCCGCAATCTTCAGATGTTCGACAAGGTCGCGCAACGCGAGTGGCAGGACCTCAAACACTGGCATGAGGTGCATAAGGAGCAGAGGCTGAAAGAGGCGAAAGCCTATCCTGAGCTGCATAAAAAAGAGCTGGTCCATCCCTATCGCTTTGAAATCAAGCTTCCCAATGATAAAAAAGCCGTGGAATTGGGCGAGGAACACATCCTAAAGGAAAGGCACATCGTCCAGGAGGCCCGCCTGCATGCGCATCAGCTGCGGCTTGTTCTGCATGACATCATCTTTGATGAGGTCAAGCAGGAGCTGAAGCGCCAGTACATGAACCGTCGCGATCATTATGAGCAGCAGGGCCGCTGGCACATGCATGATGTCCTGCGCGCCTTTGATAAGGCCTGGATGCATGCCTGGGACAGCCGTGACACCTTCCGTGAGCTGGTCCGCCGCGGCATCTTCAAACAGGCCGAGCTTTATCCGAAACTTTTCAAGCAAAGTCTGGTGGATCTCTGGGAAACGGAAATACGCGAGCCCAATGAAAAGAATCATCATCAGAAGTTTCAGGTTCATCTGGATGCCGAGCGCCGGCAGCAGAAATTGGTCCAGCTTGAAACCGAAGCTGGGCGCAAACTGCTCAAAACCAACAAGGTCGAACTGGAAAACTATCGCCAGGTCAGCAGCGAGCATATCGAAGTGGTGCAGGATGATAGCCAATGGCAAAAGCACGTCCTGGTGGAACGCAGGGATCAAAAGAACCTGGAAAGCCGGGAACACGTGAATGATGCCAAACGGGTGGAAAGCCAGGGCTACCAGCTGCTGGCCGGTCGCATGGTTCCGCAGCCGCGCTTTGGCATTGATGCCGACATCGTTACGCAGGTGCCGCTCGCTTTGGGCGTCAACGGGGACCCCCGCGCGCCTGAGCACGTCGTGCCCACACCGATTCGCATGATTCCCGCGGAGCAGAAAAAGAACTGGCAGAAGATTCATGCTGAGGCGGAAGAGGAGCTGCGCGGGGTTTTGTCGAGCGACATCAGCGGCTGGCATGAAAAGACTCAAGGCATTCGGCAAAACCTCGCGGCCCTTGATTATGCCGAGCAGTCCACGCGGGAAGTCCAAAGGCCCGAGCCCCAGACCCTGGGCGATATTCCCGGGCGCGAGGATACCGTAAAGGCCAGCGCTCGACTGGAATCCGTTGCGGAATCACGGACGGCTCTTTCCACGGATGCCCAAGCGGATCTCCCGAGTCCTGGCCCGAAGAAAGACCAAAAGGCGTCGTAGTCGTCTGTTCGTGTCCAGCCGCGGAGTTTAAGGATAAAAGGATTCAGGCGACCAAGGCTTTTTTTACGATCTGGACCAGCATATCGTGGTCATAGGGCTTCAGGACCCAACCCTGAACGCCCAGAGTCTTGGCTTTCTTCAGCACACCGACTTCGCGCACTGACGTCAGCATCACCACCGGCAGGTCCTTCCGCTGCAAACGTCCGCGAATGATCGCCAGCATCTCCAGACCGTCCATATTGGGCATTTCCACGTCGCTGATCACAAGGTCGGCCCGACCACCATTCTGCAGAAAACGAATCGCCTGGGCGGCATCTGCGGCCTCCACAACGTCGAATCCGCTTTTGCTCAAAAGGCTTCGGGTGACACTGCGCACACTGGGGGAATCATCGACGATAAGAACCGTGCGGCGACCCACTCCGGCGTCGGCCAGACGATCTTCGGCTTTGTGAAAACCGCCTTTTTCAGCCATATCGTAATAACTTTCGGCGGCTTTCTTATCCACGGGCACACCCGGAGCGCCATTTTCATAGATGACGCCAAGGTAAAGGGCCGCGACCGGATCACCGGCCTTGGCGGATTGCGCATAGAGTTTCGCAGCCTCGGCGGGACTGGCCTGCGGTATCAAACCCAATTCATTGAGCATGGCCAGGGCGCTTTGAGATTCCAGATTGCCGTTTTTGGCTTCCGCCTGCAATTCTTCGATTGGTCTTTTGGTATACTCCTGACCCATGAGCTTTGCCCTCCAGCCCCGCCATCGACAGGACCCGAGCCGGCCTTGAGGCGCTCAGCCCGTCGCGCCTTATTTTCCCTTAGAAAACGGAGTCTTACAAGGATTCAGGAGGCCTCCCGGCAGAATTCCTTGAGCACCTTGACCAGCTGAATTTCATGCCCGACATGAATTTCATGACTGGCGCCTTTGATTTCCTGAAGGGACGAACCGGGCACGAGCTTATGCATGCGCCGCGTGTTGGAATGGGGAACAAGGCCATCCAAGGATCCGTAAACGAAAAGAATGGGCACGTCCCCCTCTTTCAGGCGTCCCCGTATGGTGAAGCGTGCGGCCGCGACCAGCTGCTTCAGCACGGATTCCATAGGCAGCCCCTCCTCCTCGCGAATCGCAGCCCATTTCTGCAAAATTTCCGGGCCACGGACTTTGGCCACGGCCGAAGGTATGGTGCGAGCCAGAAGAGCCTCATGCAATTGCCCGCGAATCCGTCCGATCACAATATCCTTGATCGCCAGGGGATCCAGGCGAAAGCCCGGGTAGTCCGCGCTCGATGCATTGGCAATCACGAGGGAACGGCAGCGCGCGGCATGGCGGGAGCCGAGACGCAAAGCCACCATCCCACCCAAAGAAAGTCCAAACACATGTGCGCTTTTTATTTTCAGATGATCCAGAAGGGCGACGCAATCGTCGGCGAGATCATCCATGCTATCCGTCCACGCCATGGGCAGACTGGTGCGGCCGAGACCGCGCATATCCATCTGAATCACTTTAAAGGATTTGGCGAGCCGCTGTTCAAATCCCAGCCAGTATCGGGAGGAACGGCCGAGTCCCCGCAGCATCAGCAGCGGCTCACCCTTGCCCATGGTTTCATAATGAATCTGACCGGACTCTCTTTTTAAAAAAGCCATAAAGCCTCCGGGACGAACTTATCTCTTTGGGAGCAGTTTAACCCAGGAGGCTGATTGCACAAGAAAAATTTCAGAGAAGGGCTGCCTTTCGCCGCTTTTGGCGATAAAGCAGCAGCTGCTCCACACTCAGGCCGAGGAGCGAGATCCAGATGAGTCCAAAGCTCAGCATGCGATGCGAATCAAAGGGTTCGTTATAAAGAACGACGGCGCAGAGCAGCTGCAGGGTCGGCGCGATATACTGGAAAAACCCTAGGGTCGAGTAAGGCAAAAGCCGGGCCGCAATCCCGAAGGCAAAGAGCGGAATGAGTGTGATGATGCCGCTTAAAAAGAATAACGCATGCTCGCCAGCGGAAAGGTCGGTGTAAAAATGCGTTCCGGGATAGTGGCGATGGATAAGAAAAAAGGCGATGGGCAGCATCAGAACAGTTTCCAAACCCAGGGAAAACGCAGCATGCAGCGGCAGAAGTTTCTTCACCATCCCATAGAAGGCGAAACTGCCGGCCAGGATCAAAGAGATCCAGGGCACCTCACCATGCCCCAGGACGAGAATGGCCACAGCCAGCAAAGCCAGGGCAAAAGCCATCCAGCGGACGATGCTCAAACGCTCTTTAAAGAAGAAAATCCCGATCATGATATTGCCGAGCGGATTCAGATAGTACCCAAGGCTCGCTTCCACGATGCGGCTCTGCGTGACCGCCCAGATATAGGTGAACCAGTTGATGGAAATCAGAAGGGTCGCGACCACGATCAGCACGAGCCTTTTTCTATCGCGCAGGAATTGCAGCTGACCACGGACAAAGGCCCGATAGAGAAGGCCCAGGGCGACGAGGATACCGCACGACCACGCCACCCGGAAGCCGAGCATGGCCTCGGCCGGAAACCGCAGCAGCTGCTTCCAGAAAATCGGCGTGATGCCCCAACTCACATAAGCGATGATTGCGTAAATACTGCCTGCAAAGCTGCTCCGCGCTGCTGCCGTTTCCGTCATTCCATGCCGTCCTGAAAGTTCTTCATAAAGAGGCGCGCCACCCGCCATGCTTCATCTTCGTTTTGGGGATAATCGAGCAGTTGGTAGAAGGCCTTGAGCTTTTCCAGACGGTGCAGTTCCAGAGTCGCGCTGCGGAAGACCTGCCAAAGGGCCAAAAGCAAAAGGGTATAGCCGCGCGGCAGGCTTTCAAAGTCCTGACCGTGAAAGCCCCAGGCTTCGCGGGTGAAAGCAAAGTACCTTTGCATGAAATTTTCAAGCTGCGGCATGAAATCCTGCAAAGCCGCGCTCAGGCTGTCCTTGTTCTGCAGTCCGGCCGCGTTCAGCATGCGGATCAGGTAATCGGGAAAAAAGACCTGTGCCCCCATGCTTTTTTTCAGAGCCTGGGCCAGGCGCTGGTCCGCGCTCAACACAGCCGACGTTTCGACCAGCGTTTCAAGGCTCAGAACATCCCAGGGCAAATCCAGAGGACGGCCTTCCAAACCGGAATGCAGATCCCGCGCGTAACTTTCCATCGTCTTGCGCAGCTCGACGAATTCCGCATCCGCGATCTCAAGCAGCCCGGCCAGGCGGGAAAAGCGCCGGCGCACGGGCTGCGGCACGGCTTCCGGATATTTGTAACCCAGATCGTGTTCAATCTCGGCCCAGGCATGCTGGAGTATCGTTCGAATCTGGATCTCAAAGGGAAACTTCGCGATCAGCTCATCCCCGGGGGCCGAAAGACGGCAGACATAGTGCAGCGAACGATAACCGAAGCGACTCGGGTCTTCCTGGAGGCGCTTATCAATCGACTTCTCCCAGTCCACCGCGAAATGCTTTTCGATCAGATGCGCAACGCTTTCGATATTGTCTTCGAAATAAGTGACCACCCGCAGGCCGATCACGTCGGTGATATCATCGAGGCTTTTATAGATGCGATCCGGTCGCGAGGCCTTCTGCACGAGGCTGGCAGCGGTTTTGACTCGGGAACTGATGTCGTGGACGGGTATACCGCTTTCATCGAGCAGACGACTGAGCCGCCGCTGCAGCTCGACCGCCTGCTGCTCAAGCCCCGGCCGGTAGCGGTGGTAGGCGTCGATGAGTTTTTGATCTTGCATAGGGACTCTCCCAGCTGACCTTGCGTACTTCAGGTGCTTGATTAGATAGTATGGATGGACTCCGAAGGCAACGCCAACATTCAGACAAAAAAAAGCCCGCCCCCGAGAAGGGGCAGGCCCGAGAGGGTATAAATGCATCAGTGGCTCGTGAAAACGACGTCAACGTTGAAGTATTGATAGCTTGGGCCTGGGCCCTGCAGAAGCAGCAGCATGTTGGGGTTGTCGTGCATCTGGTCCGGCCCTTCCAAAACTTCGTCCCCGCTGCGGGTTGCAAACCCACCATACTGTTTCCGTTCGGCGCGGAAGGGCTCGAAGTCCGATTTTTCGTCCACAGTCTGGCTCGGCCTCAGCTGGAACAGGGCCTCGGCCTCGTCGAAGGTCAGGCTGGAGTTGTAGGCATCCTTCACCAGCATATATTGAATGGACCCCAGGGCAATTCCATTGCAGGTCGGTGATCCGTCATCACCGATTTTGATGGTCTTCAGACAGTCCAGGTGAAAAACGAACTGCCCGGCTCCCATGGCCGTCAAACCCACGAATTCAGTTTTCCGAATCCGAAAACCAGGGGCCTCCTGCCCTTCCATCCCGGCAGCCAGAAGGGTTTTGCTGCCTTCACTCGGGGCCGCATCGCTGCGACTCACCGTGAAATAAACATTTTCCGCGAGCGAAGGCGTGCTGGAAAGCTGATGATCGACATGCACATCGAGCGATTCCAGCGAACCATCCACGGCTTTGAAGCGGAGCGTATCGCCCGTCTTCCAATCACTTTGCGCCGAGGCGCTATGAAAAACCCGGTCCCCTATCTGAAGTTCCTGAATCGCCACGCGACAACCGATGGCCTCATCGGACAGCGTGATCCTGTTATCCTGGAAGGTTTGTTCGATCTGCCCTGTGCAGTTCACCAGGGCGAATTTTCCGCTCGCAGCGCTGAGGCCGTCTTCCAACTTTAAAAAGGCTTTGACGGTATGTTCGGGCGCCAGCCGCGTATCGGTTTCCTGTTCGTCCTTGTCTCCTTCTTCCTTATCCATGTTCTTCAGCGCCTCGGGGTCCACGCCACAGCCCACCATCAGCTCCAGCAGCGGCACACCCAGCAGAGCACTCAGTTTGTGGAACATCGGACGCATGACGATGACTCCGGTGAAAGCGCCTCACTTGAGACTTATGAATTCGATCGGGCCCCAAAGATGTCGTCTGAGTTCGGCATTTAACCCCCTGTATTGACGAGATTCCAGGACATCTTTTCAAAGGGGTAAGACGAAGACCCTTGGGTGAAAAGCTGGATTCTGCCCTCGGGAAAACATCCCAATCCCCCGCCCCTTCTTTCTTACCGGAATAAAAGTCACGGCGCGCTGTCCCTGTATTCACTCACAAAGATCAGCTGAGGTTTATGCCGAGGGCCCCGGGTCCGAGAGTTTTTACGTCTGACACTTTTGAGGAGTTTGTGTTCATGGGAAAGAAGAAAGATAAAGCTACGGAAAGTAAGAACGAGAAAGCGGAAAAGTCGAAAGCCGAAAGTTTTCTTGATAATCTCCGTCCGACGACTGGCAAGTCTGAAAATACTAGAGGAACAGGCAACACCAAGATCGAGACCAACAAACCAGCTATGAATGATAAGACCAAAAAGGCTGTAGCCGGCGGTATCGTCGCTGTAGCCATCGGTGCGCTGACGCTCGTGGGTCTGAACATGACCTCGACGCATGCACCGGATGATCCTGTTGTTCAGCAGGCGGCGCCAGCGGCCCTTGCCATCGAGCAGCAGCCTGCTCGCGCGACGAGTGAAGCTGCAGCGGCCAGCATGCTGCCACAGCCTCTGGCTCCCCAGAAGGCCCGTTTAGCGGAACCTTCGAAGGCCTCGACCGAGGTGGCGAAGCCGAGCAAAACCAGCACCAAGAAAAGCGCCAAGCTCGCAAGCAAGACCAAGGGCAAGGAGACTGTGAAAAAATCAGTCGCCAGCGCGAAGAAGCAAAAGGCCACAGCGAAGAAGCCCAAGAAGACACTCGCAGCCAAATCCATCGATTGATCTGAAATCGTGGAGCCTGGGTGAAGGTTCGCCTTCCCCAGGCTTTGCTCATTTTCAGACCAGGATGCGCGACCAGGAGTCAAGCGCCGATGACCTGTTTGATGAGCTGACGCCGACGCAGGTTCATCAATTCCGTTTCAATCTGCCTGGGCAGGAAATTGAAGTAAACGGAACCGCTGGTGGCCCCACCCATGGTGAAACCCTCGTGCAGCGCTGCAACAATTACGGCTCCCGGACTGACCGGGCGTCCCGAGTTCCATTCGATCAGCGCCCCGATACGTTCCGGCAGGCAGTTGCTTTTCTGCCATTGGGAAAAACGAGTGGATTTGCCAATACTGCGAAGGAATTCCACGGCGTCGTTGGCTTGCTGCAGATAAAGGGCATTGTTGAGGAAGTCCTGACGTTTGGAGTTGAAGTCTGCAGCCAGCGGAGAGGTGATACCATCGGCGGTAAGATGAGGCACTTTCTGTACCACCTCATTGAATTCCTTACGCATCATATAAGGTCTCCTTATTCGGACAAAGATTCACTCCAGATGGATGACAACTTCAGAAAGCAAAACTGCCAGCGGATTGATGAGAGGATCATGAACCATGGAAAGGACTTACTTTTTAAGAGGAATTGGTCGAGCTGGAATGAGTCGGAAAAGCTCAGCCGTTCCTGGGACTTGGGAAGGCCGCGCCGGGCCTGCCGCCTGGGCCGGGGCTTCACCTTTAGGCCTGATCTGCCGATATCTCCAGGGTCCCGTTCCGATTCCGTGCCATCTGGGAAAGGGTGACGCCCTTGGATAACAAACAGCTCCAGTCTTCAAAAAAATTTATCATCAAAGATTCAACGCGCAAGCGCTGCAAGATCTTTGCGGCCGATGAGGCCACTCTGCAGCAATTCCGCCCCATCAGCCTTGAGCTTTTCGCTTATCTTTGGGAAGTACCGACCATCGAGTTCTCGATCTACATCCGTGTCGAGGAGGAGATGATCGAATACATTCGTCCCTCCGAACTCAGCCCCGAGCTTTTGCAGCACGTTTGGGCAGCATCCCTGAAAGATAACGGCGGCGTGGAAGTCTTCATCGCGAAGAAGGACTATCCAAAATTCGAGCATACCCTTTCCTACGTCCGAACGCGGAAGATCAATGCCCTTTTAGAGAAAGACCCGTCCCTTGACCGCAAGACTCTGGAGATCTTCAGCGACCTCAGCGGTGCGAGCCAGATGGTTCTGCGCGGCGGCGTGAATAAGCAGGTCGCCGAACGCGTGAAGAGCGCGGCGGCCTTCATGGTGAATCAACTCATGGCCAATGACCTGGCCATGAGCACCCTCAGCCGCATGATCACCATTGACCCCTCTCTTTACGATCACAGCGCCTCCGTTGCCATGTTCTCGACCATCATGGCCAAGCAATACATAGATCCGAAGCTGCCCTTCAAGGACGCGGAAGTCATCGCCCAGTGCGGCATGTATCATGATGCAGGGAAATCTTGTATTCCTAACGCAATTTTGAATAAGCCTGGCGCTTTCACCCCGGATGAATTCGAGGTCATGAAGACCCACGTCCAGTTCGGGCACAAAGAGCTTATGAATGCGATTCAAAACGGAGCCCCGATCGACGAGATCGTCGCCCGCGTCGCGCTGGAACACCACGAGCGCTTCACCGGCAAAGGCTACCCCGCCGGCAAACGCGGCCGTTGGGAGGAAGATCCCGAACTCGGTATTCACGTCTATTCGCGCATCATTTCGATCGCAGATGCCTATTCCGCCCTTCTCATGAAGCGCGTCTACAAACCGGCGCTGCCTGCTGAAAAAGCTCTGGAACTCATGGAACGCTCCGCTCCAGATGACTTCGATCCCGAGATTTTCAAACCCTTCGTCGATGGTGTTCGCGTGAGCCTTGCTACCTTGAAAAAACGGAAGGATGTGGTCGAGGCGAACACCGGCGCGATCTTTATGATTGATTCCGATGAGAAGCTGGTGAAGCAGATCCAGGAGTCGCGCAAGCAGGCAACTGCCGCTGTGAAAAAGTCGAGTTGACCGTTTCAACATCTAATCCCATGATTTCGGCAGTATAAGGCCGGAGTTGAGCTTTTTTTCAATTAGAGCTGAAGCTCAATTGATCCCTTTTCCCCTCGATGCCCCTCGCACCGGACTCCCGGATTTCCCGCATCCTGCGCTACCATGCGGCCTGTACGCGCAGACAGAGTGGAAGCGCCCACAGGCATCAATGCGGTGACCTATTCCATTGAATGCACCAGGTCGCTGATTAAGGACGTCCTGAAGCCGACGTTTGACAACTCAGAGTTTGGGGTGCCGACTTAGTGGGCGTTTAAACACTTCTCTCGATAATTCCAGCGAATATAGCACCTGGATCAGCGGTATCTTCGGAGAAAGCGTGGATGGCTCGCAGATGCGAAAGCAGGGAATTATAGTCTCCAAAGTCGAGCGCAGCCGTCAGATTTTGGGCTCTGGCCAGCATTTTAATGTAAGCCGCTGGCTCACCAGCTCTTGTCAGCTTTCTCATGGCATCAAGGTAATTTCCGCGATAGACGGTTGTAATGATAATGGGCAACTCCCCAACTGCAAGCAGCTCACGGTTCATAAAAATTCGACTGAGTCGACCGTTTCCATCGGTGAAAGGGTGAACCTCGGCTATTAAGAACTTGAGGAAGGCTGCTCGTGAAAACCCTTCGGGCAGGGCGCGATATAGATCAAATGCTACTCGCAAAGTTCCTTGCACAAGCCCCGGCTCTACGAAAGCCGTTGATCCCGCGAAGTTTAGCTTTTGTTTGAATTCGCCAGGATAAAGCCCAGAGTGCGATGCCATGAGATGTTTATGGGTACTTTTCAATTCTTTCTGAAAATCGTCGTATCTATCAAAGGCTGCAGGCTTCTGCTCAACGTTTGTCCTGAGTAGTTCAAAAGTGGCCTTGACATCGTGCCCATCGGGCCTGTGCGGCGGGATTTTACCGTAGCGCACGATTTCGAGCGCTTCGGAGATCTCAAATTTTGTTCCTTCGATATAGTTTGAAAAATAGGCATCGAAAAAACAAAGGTTCGTCACGCCTTCACTTGTTATTTCTTTTGGCAACTCGTGCCGTTGGATGCCTCCCGCATTTACTCTAAGACTGCTGAAAAGCGTCTCGAAAAGCTTGAGACGCCCGGGATCGTAAGGATGGCCCTCGGCCCTTTTTTTGGCGAGATCGCTTTTAAGCACACCCTTTGCAGGACTCTCCCCTGAGAGAGCTTCCACGATCGCGATAAAGCGCTGAAGTGAATTCTCAAGCCCGAGCTTGTCAGCGATTTGTTCCATGATTGGAAGGCGCTCTTTTAGGGCTTCGATGCCGGACCGTCTTATCCTGGCGTCGATCTCCTCCTCTAGCGTTTCCTGGGGTAAGATCCGGCTAAAGCCATGGGCCTTGGTCGGCCGCAGGTTTTCCAGCCAGGCTCGTTCTGGTGAGGCGATGAAGAGTCCCTGGCCGATAGGCATATCCCCGTGCAGTTGCCCCTCGGGAGCTTCGACCAGGTGCACGATTAGACCAGGAAGTCTCACTTTTTTGGTGTAGCTGTAGCTGAGTACAATATGACCTTCTCGAGGACCCGTTTCTATTGCGCTCCTGTGGCTTATGACGGCTCCGGGATAGAGGTGTCCGAGTATACGGTAAAGGTTCTGTAGCAGGACCTCCTCAGGGCGAGCCTTCGAAGTCGTGTAGACAGTGGGGCAGAGTTTTTTCAGGCTCCCGTCTTTGAGGGCGGGAGCCAGGAGGCGGTTAATGGCAGCTGCTTCGGGACCCTCGCCACCAGTAAGGAGAATGTCTCCCTTCAATTTATCTCTGAGTGTCTTGTGCAGCATGGTGCCTGGCTCCTTTTTCCAAAAAGAAGATGGTTCCAGGAGAATATCGGATAAAATTATCCAAAATCAAGGCAATATTGAATAAAATTTTCCAAATACCCACCGCAGATGAACCCAGACTCAAATATCCAATAAAAACGGTATTGTACGGGAAATGCGCGGACAAATTTTCCAGAATGAAGTGCAGGGGGGAAGAATATCAGATAACATTTTCCAAATACATGTCGAATGTGAATTAAATTTTCCAACATACTTGGTGAGTCGCATGGCTCCCTGCGCATACTAGACCACTAAGATAAAGAGCTGGTCACGGGCTCGCGACTGAGCCACGTACTGCAAGTGCTTGTTCTTCCTTTCATATTCTATCAATGCCTTCTTATTCGATCGAATCCAGTCGGGAACTGGAGTCTTCTGCTCGTTATCCTCAAGAATAAACACAGATTCGAATTCCAAACCCTTGCTATTGTGCATAGTTAAAAGACTGACCGCCCCCTCATCAGCAAGGGGATTGTCCCGCTCAATAAACCGAACATCAATTCCCGCATCTCGAAATCGGGATTCAGCTTCTTCCAGAGTTCATCTAAATCTAGCGATCACAGCCAGACGATGGCGACCTTTCTTGTGCAGCTCCAAAGTTACTTCAACCAGCCAATCCATTCTCTTCGATTTTGACGAAAATTTCCTCATCTCCGGAGACGGACCGTGCCTCAAAGATTTCGGCAAATCAATCGCCTGCAATCCGCAATCGATGAGAGTATCATGGGCGACTTTGCTGATTTCTTCGGTCGTCCGATAATTCACATAGAGCTTAATGCTCCTCTTGCCGGCAACATTGATCCCGAGTGCTTTCAAAGAATACCCGGGGCCGTAGATTCTTTGCTTACCATCTTCCAACAGGGTCAATTGATTTTCGCCCGAAGCCTGCTCGGCAAGGAATGCCAAATCCACGGCTCTCAGATCCTGCACCTCATCGACGACAATGGCTTCGTCATCGTGCTTACGCAATTTCAGGTCCATGGCATAATGAGCAACCAATTCAAAAGGAATTTTCTTCTGCGCCAGCGCCAGCTGCCAGGCGCATTCATAGATATTCCAAAGATCCTCTTTTTGTTCCATCGACAGTTGGATAAGAGCACCCTTTCTCGGAGCCCGAACATAGTCACCAACCGATTTCAATTGCTGGACCGCAATGATATCCACAATTTCCCGAAACACTCCTTCCATCATTTCCTTCGTGTGCGGCAAATGTTGCGGTTGCAGTTTAGCGAATCACCTTCCGATGGGACGCTCCGCGGTGAGGGCGCGCGAAGAAGGGTTGACTCGAACCCGCCACCTGCCGCAGATAGGGTCTGGTGAAAAAATCTTAGCCCGGAGCACCCCCTCATGAATCACCTGGATACTCTCATCATCGGCGCAGGGATGGCTGGTTTAACAGCCGCGCGCCTACTGACCCATCGTTCCGAGTCCCTGGCCCTGGTCGACAAAGGCCGCGGCGTGGGTGGACGTGTGGCCACGCGCCGATGGGGTGACGCCCGAGCGGATCATGGGGCCGCGTGTTTTCGCTTGCAAGGTGAAACGCAGAAACTTTGGAACGACATATACCCGGGCCTTTCTTTGCAAGACGCACCTCACGAACTGGACCCTGGAGCCTGGACCTGCCCGGCGGGCATGAGCGCTCTGCCGAAAGCGATGGCTCAGGATTTGCCAGTAGAGCTGCAGCAAAGCATCGAAACGGTCGAACGGAAGGATGAAATCTGGATTGCACGCAGCAAAGAAGGGAAGATCTGGACCGCGCACAAGATCCTGATCACAAGCCCGCTTTGGCAAACTGCGGATTTTTTTAAGACGACGCAGCCGCAGCTGGGCCTGGAAATCCAGGACCTCGCCCGCCTTGTGGAGTATGAGCCGCAGTGGACGCTTATCATAAAGCTGCCTTCCCCTTCGCAAAGCCTGGGCGCGGTCTATCAAAAGAATCCACATCCTGACATCGCCAGTCTTTACGATCAGGGCCGCAAGGGTCTGCCCCATGCCGCGGGACTTTGGGTTCTGCATGCAAGCCAGGGCTTTTCCGCGACGCATCTCGAAGCCGACCCTTCATGGGTGATGGATCGCATGATGACCGCTCTGCGCTCGCTCGGATGGAAGCTGGAAAACGCGGAAGCCCAGGCCCATCGTTGGCGCTATGCGCGGGTGAAAAAACCACTCGGACGGAGTTTTGTCACCTTCGCGTCGGCACCAGGATTATATCTGGCCGGTGATTTCTGCCTCGGTTCCCAGGTCGAGCTTGCAGCCCAAAGCGGATGGGCCGCGGCGGATGCCCTGTGATCATTTCGTTTTTAAAATGTTTCGTACATATTATCGAGTCTTATCATTTCATGGCTCCGGCTTTAAAGTCCCCAGGAGATTAAACCCATCGTCGAAGGTCTTTGAACCTTGGGAGTGTCGTACCATGAATCGACCTTATGTTCGTTTGGATCGCAACAACGCGGCCGTGCTTCTCGTGGATCATCAGGCAGGTCTTCTGTCCCTTGTCCGCGATATTGAACCCGACAGGTTTAAAAACAATGTCCTGGCCCTTGCGGATCTTGCTCAGTATTTCAAGCTGCCCACGATACTGACCACCAGCTTTGAAGACGGGCCCAACGGTCCCCTGGTCCCCGAGCTGAAGCAAAAATTTCCTGAGTCCCCTTTCATTCCGCGTCCGGGACAGATCAACGCCTGGGATAATGCGGATTTTGTGAATGCCGTGAAGGCCAGCGGCCGGCGCCAGCTGATTCTTGCCGGCGTCGTCACCGAAGTCTGCGTGGCGTTCCCGGCGCTTTCGGCTCTTGAGGAAGGCTTTGATGTCTTTGTCGTGACGGATGCTTCAGGAACTTTCAATGAACTGACGCGACACTCGGCCTGGGAGCGCATGACCGCTGCAGGCGCTCAACTCATGACATGGTTTGGAATCGCCTGTGAATTGCATCGGGACTGGCGCAATGATGTCGAAGGGCTCGGCGCGCTCTTTTCCAATCACATTCCTGACTATCGCAATCTGATGACCAGCTATGCATCCATGAAACCCCGTTCCTAGACCCATCAAGGCCCTGTCTGCTGTTGGAAAACGCAGACAGGGATGTCGCCTCGCGAGGACTTTTGAAACGGTTCGCAGTATGAGGCTGGCATCTCGCAACGGAGAGGCGTAGGATTTCTCTGGAAGGCCTAAATCAGGAGGTCCTTATGTTCGCACTCATTTCGCTGGCTGCTGCCCTGACCATGGACCAGCCTATTCATTTTGATGAATGCTCCCATCATGCCCCGCAGAGCGAGCTTCGCATTGGTCCCACGGCCCTCGGCCCCTATGGTGTGGAATGGAAGACCACCACCTACTACGGGACCTGCGTGGCCTACGAGGTTCTGGACCTTCGCGACGATCGCTTTCTGACGACAGGATCCTTTGGTCCCGACTGCCCGAGTGGGCCGCCCATGATGCTGGCGCCCGAGGTCCTTGATAAAGATTCACCCGATTACCAACCGCACCTGGACGCCTGGATCGAGACGCTGGATCACGTGGCTCTGGGATATGCCTGTCATCCTCCCCAGCCCGAGTTGGAGCCCTTGATCGCGTATCTGCAGAAGCTGAAAGCCCGGCAGCTGGATTAGCGTCACTCCACTTCCTGCATGATCGTTTCCGCCTGAGCCATGCGTATGGAGTGATTCTGAGTTTTATCACGGCTTGATCCGATCAGAAAAAGGATCAGGTCGTCCAGCTGCAAAGTTCCCTCGTTCAGGAGCATTGCCGTCATATCCCGCACCATGCGCGATGTCCCCTGATTACGTTCCAGGACCCGCGGAATCACACCCCAGAGCAAAGATAGACGCTGATAGGTAGCATGATCCGGCGTGAACGCATAAATGGAAGAGCGTGGCCTCTCTGCTGCGATCAATCCTGCTGTATATCCTGTGCGGGTGAAGACGACGATGGCCTTGGGATTGAATTCGTGAGAGGCATGCGCGACAAGACGAGCCATGGCCGAGGCCTGCGGCTTTGCAATCTGATCCGCCAGCGGTAGACAGCCGCGTTCGAAAGGAAAGAGGTTCTGCTCGGTGGTCTCTGCAACCGCTGCCATGCTCTCGACAGCATGGACCGGGAAATTTCCTGCGGCCGTTTCACCGGAAAGCATCATCACGTCGGTGCCGTCGAGGATGCTGTTGGCGATATCGGTGACCTCGGCCCTTGTGGGCGCGACATTCATGATCATCGACTCCAGCATCTCCGTCGCTGTGATCACGGGCTTTCCGTATTGATTGGCGAGCTTGATGATCTTTTTCTGATAGAAGGGAATCCATTCCAGGCTCGCCTCCACACCCAGATCACCCCGAGCGACCATGACGCCGTCTGAAACCTTCACAATGTCGTCCAGATTATCCAGAGCTTCCACGGTTTCGATTTTGGAGACGATCGGAACATGGCCGCCTTTTTCCAAAAGCCAGTTGCGGAGTATTGTGACATCTTCGGCCTGCCTTACAAAGGACAGCGCGATGTAATCCACCCCAAGCGCGAGGCCCAGGACAGCGTCCTCGCGATCCTTTTCCGTCAGGGATGGGATACGGGTCTTGACTCCGGGAAGAAAGAGACCTTTGCGCGAGGATACAGCGCCGCCGCGATCGACCAGACAATGGATCTCTGTTCCTGCGACCCTCGTGACGGTCAAACGAATGCGGCCTTCGTCGATCAGAATTTTATTCCCAGGCTTAACGTCGAGGTGCAGTTCGGTGTAGGAGGTCGCAAAGCGTTCCGCGGTCCCTTCGATCGGGCTGGTGGTCAGGATCGTCGAGGCTCCCGTCACGAGTTCCATGTGATTGCCGCGTATCAGTCCCAGACGAATTTTAGGACCCTGAAGATCCTGCAGGATGGCCACCGAACGTCCGGCTTTTTGTGCAGCCTCGCGAATGCGTCCGTACATGGATTTATGCCAATCATGATCGCCATGCGAAAAATTAAGGCGAAAGGCATTCACACCCGCGGCGAGAAGATTTTGCACCTGGGCTTCGGTTTCCGTCGCTGGACCAAGGGTTGCGAGAATTTTTGTATGACGCATAGGAATACTCCGCAGGAAGGGGAACATTAATTGCAAGTCGCCTTTGGGGGACCGCTTGGCACCTCGGCCGAACGGATGATAGCATTTTTCCCCGCGACTCGGCTCACGTTCACCAGCATCATTTTGCAAAGGAGATCATTTATGGGTTACCCCGCACAAGACCTTCTCCTGCCAAGGTCTGCGATCCAAAGCTGGCCCCGGAAAGCTGGATTCTTCCGAAGTCTGGATTACGAGAACATAGCGCGTATGGCCGGCATAGTGGGGCTCGGCTTTCTGGCTATTCAAACGCTGAAGATGCTGGTGCGCGGCAAAGCCCGTTGAACGCACGACCCATCCCTTTTTGCGACGCTCAACTCTTGACCGCCTTCAGCAGGACATAATGCAGAAGGCCTGTGCGCAAGAGTTGGCGGGCTGCGGCCGCTGTCGCTTCGACTTTCCACCAGCCGGCTGAACATCGCTCCCGCCCCTTCAATTCCCCGCGTCGTCGCCCGACAAAACGAGTGAATCCTTCGAGCACCTCGCGATCGAGATTCTCGCATTCGAGTGCATGAAATCCCGCGGCGCCGAATAAGTCTGGCAGTTCCTCTTCGGCCACCAGACTCGCGGCGGGAATAAGGGCGCCTGCGGCAAGCTTGAAAACAAGGCTTTTTTGCCAGGATTTTGCCTGGGCCCAGTTTGACCCCATGACAAGCGTGGTGAAAGCGAGGCGGCCGCCGGATCGCAGTCTTCCGCTGCTTCCTTCAAGAAAAGCGCGCAAGCCAGTAAAGTGATAGGCCGCATCCACGACCACTATCGCATCGTATGACGTGTCCTTTGGCCAAGGCATCTTTTGCGACAGAATCGAATTCAGATCGGCCTGCCACAGATCACGCAAGGCTTCGGGGCGATCACTGTCCAGTGAAGCCAGAGCCCGCGTCTGCCGTTCGATGACATCGACCACCCGAACGCCAAAGACCTCGGACCAAACGTCAAGGCTCGCGCCGTAACCACAGGCCAGTTCAAGCAGAGTGTCGGAAGGCCCGAGTTCGGCAGCGCGACCTACGCGGCAGGCCAAAGCATGGCAGGCCGCACTGTAATCAAGCGTCCTGGACCAGTCGCCCAGATTCGACCAGGGGCGCCTCGAAAGTCCTGCATCGAGCAAATTCGTCGGGATCGCGAGTTGCTCCTGGATCTTCCGTTCCTGGCGATTCACGGTGTGGCACCCAGAATATACTGGGCCATGGTGCGATAGCCGGCCTCCTCCGCCTTGGGTTTTTGCAGCCAGGGTGTTTCCATACCAAGCTGCTGCGTGACGGCCATGGCCGACCGCACCGCGGATTCCAGCAAAGGCACGCCTGCAGCTGCCCAGGAGCCGCAGAAGAAGACCCGGCGATCAGCTTCGGCATGCAAACGTTGCAAATCCTTCCAGGCTTCGCGATTGCGCGCAGTCGTGACCGCTCTTTGCAAGGGGAGGCGGCTCATGATCGTGCCCGGCGCGAGCGGGAGTATGGGATTCCATGTTTGAAAAATCGGCTCAGCCTGAGCGAGGGAAGGTTCGACCGGATTCACCCACACGGTGAACATGGATTCCTTGAGATCCCGGCCCATCAGGTAATTCAAAGCCGTCCAATCGCTCCTGCGTTTAGGCATGAAACGCGGATCGCGATGAACGACGAGTTCCCCCGAATCAAATTCAAAACGTCCGAGCACATCCAGTTCGCGCGCGAACAGCTCACGATTTAAAAAAGCTGTTTGATTCGCCTGGGTCGCAAGGATCACGCGATCGAAACGCCCGCCCTGCCCCGCAAGGTTTTCCACGACGACGCCCGCTGCATCGGGCTCCAATTTCGCTACGGGGCTGCCGCTGCAGAAGTTCAGATCGCGACTGAGCGCATCGGCAAGCATGCGCGTGCCGCCCTTGAAACGAAGAAGAGGCAGGCCGTGCAGAATCTTGTGCAGGAGCAGAAGCAAATCGCGCGCCGGCCATTCCAAAAGATATTGTTCCCGACAGGTGCAGATGGTCGCGAGCAAAGGCAGAACGAGGCCACGGAAAAACAAGGGATCGAAGCGATAGCGCCTTGCGACCGAGCCCAATGTTTCCGTTTGATCGCCCGATTCAACCAGTTCGCGCGTGCAGGCGCTGAGTTGACGAAGACCGAGAATGATTTTCCAGGTGCTCGGTCCGAGATAACGCCATGAGCCCACAAAGGGCAGGCCGGTCTTGCCGATTCCAAGACGGCTGGTGCGAAGCCAGGTGTCCTGATCAAGCCAACTGCAGCTGACGAACGTATCTACGTTGAAAGTCGCGACACCCACACTTTCGCTCAGCGCCAGCACATTGCCCCAGGCATGAGGGCTCATGACGCGCAGAGGCACGTCGACCCAGCCTGATCCTGCCGCATGCGCAACATCCAGGGTGTGCGCGTCCATACCGCGCCGCGCCTGGCTTTCAAAAATAGTGACTTCATGACCAGCGCGGCGACAGATCCAGGCCGCCGCCAGCCCCGCCATTCCACCTCCGATGACGCCTATCCTTTGCTGCATGGGCCCTCCCCGCTTTCCAGCACCTGCTTTTCCTGTCGGAAGTTTCGCATAGTCCCGGGAGAATCTCCAAGGTCTTTGT
This sequence comes from Oligoflexus sp., assembly GCF_035712445.1. Lineage (NCBI taxonomy): Bacteria > Pseudomonadati > Bdellovibrionota > Oligoflexia > Oligoflexales > Oligoflexaceae > Oligoflexus > Oligoflexus sp. The sequence goes on from NZ_DASTAT010000055.1 coordinate 76,407, forward strand.
GCAAGGGGGACGTTATCGGGACTTCATACGCGTATTGGAACGCATGGCCAGGACAGCAAAGCCGATGACTGCGATTTGAATGGGAAGGAAGAGGATATCAAGCTGTGTCTCGGATGGGCTTGGGATATGCAGGCCACTGGGGTTGAAGCCTGGGGGAAGCGGATAGCGGGACAGAACAGCAAGGGTCGTGACGACCAGCGTATCGGCAAAACCGAAATAATAAGGAAGAGGATGGCGTTTTTTGTGAAGGTGATAGAGGGCCACCATGGAACCTAAGCTCAAGGGTTCGAGCAGAAGATAGGAAAGACTGTCGAAGGCTGGCAGGGAAAGAAGCGCCAGGCGATAGCACGCATGCGCAAGGACCCACTTCAGAGGCGATGAGCGAAAGATGAAAAAACCGGAATCGAATTGCGTCGTCTGGAATTTTACCTTGGCCATTTCCTGCAGGAGCCAGACCAGGAGCACGATGCATAGCACGCGGCTGACCCTTCCGCGCAGGGTGCCGCCGTCCGGGCTGAAGATCATGATGAAGATATTCGACGTGACCGCGAGGTTGATGTAAAGCGTGAACCCGCGCAGACTTTTCGCTTGCCTTGCCTGTGACAGGGAGACGAAGGTGAGCAGGGAACCAAGACCCAAAGGCATAAGGAACATGAGTTTGATGAAACCCATGGTGTCGATCGCATCAGGCGAGGGTTTCATCGCATAGTGCACCGCCGCGACGAGCGAGAGGATGATGACGATTCCCAAAAGAATAGGCCGGGCGAAACTTGCGAGGGTGCAGACCAGCGCCACGGCAAGGGTCGCCATGAGACCGTCCCAAAGGAGCAGAGTCATATCCATCGTTTAAAATACTGTGGATTGGATGATTTTAAGATCGCTGATGAGTTGGGCCAGTTTCTCTTCGCGATGCTTCCGCTGCTTTTCGGTCACCATTTTTTCCATTTCAATCCATAGGTTAAGCTGCCGCGTCACCTGCCAGTCTTGATACATGGCATAGCGTTCACCCCTTATATTCGGCTGGCGCGCCCAACTTTTCAAAAAGGCTTCGACGCCGCCCTCTTTTACTTTCTCTTTGACCTGGCGCAGGAATTCCTTTTTGATCTCGACCAGGATGCTGACCTCGCGGGCATAATCCTCCTGGCTCATCGCGGTGATGGCGACGATCCTGGCTTTCTGCTCATCCGTCAGTGGACCGACCCAATTTTCCATTTTATCCATGATCTCGTCCTGAAGATCACGATAAGCCTTCTTGAATTTTCCCGGAGGCAGCTGGACGATTTCCACGTAGTCCTCGGAGTCCTCTTCCAGCGCCTTTTCAAAATGATCAAACTGCTGCGGCGTCAGCTGACGGAATAATTCAGCCGCATCGGCGGCCATTCGATCGGCCATGGCATTCCAGAGGGAGCGGGAGCGTTCATCCAAAAGGTTTTTCATATAAGCCGGATCAAGGGGAGCCTGCGTCGCGCGTATGCGTTCGATCTCCAGAATGAGCCCGGGAATCTGGGTCTCACCAAACCAGTTCAGATGGGTCTTGCCCTTTTTGCTGAACTGTTCGTACTGCTGGTCGGTGAGATCGAAATAATGATCCATCTTTCGCATCAAAAACCAATCGAGCTGGCTGATGATGACCTTTCGCAGCGAGCATGCGGACAAAAGAGTGAGGCAAGCCAATGCCATCAGAACCCAGCGCAGTAGTTTTCCCTTGGACATCCTGACTCCTTCGCTCGGAACGATACGCTTCGCAGACCTTAGCATGCCGCGGAAAGTCTTTCACCATCAAGCTGTCTGGTCCGAAGCCTGCACAGCTGTCCTGCCCTCAAGGCTATAGGACTGCATGTCACCTTTGCCTTTAACCGCGAACACGCCCCGCTCTGCAACCAGGAATTCAGAGCCGAGATACCGCCGCGTGGCCTCGCTGATATGAATCCCATTGATCGTGGCCTGGGCCTGGAATCGAGCGGCTATGTTAACCGTGTCCCCCCAAAGATCATAGATCAAACGTTTCTTGCCGATCACGCCTCCGACCACCGGGCCGGAGTGAAGACCGATGCGAATGTCCAACTGGAAGCCGCGCTCCTGATTATAGGTCCGCAGTTCATCGAGCATGGCCAGAGCCAGACGGGCCATGACCTCCGCATGATCGGTCCTGGGGTCCGGGACACCTGACGCCACCATGTAAGCGTCGCCTATGGTTTTGATTTTTTCCAGCCCGAAGGATTCGATCAGATCATCAAAGCGGGAAAAAAGTTCATTGAGCAGTTCGATCAGATCCCGCGGCGCGAATTCCGAGGCGACCCGCGTGAAATCGACGAGATCAGCAAAGAGGATGGTAGCTTCATCCACATGATCGGCTATGACTTCCTGATTGTTTTTGAGCCGCTCCACGACCGAGGCGGGAAGGATGTTGCAGAGCAGGCGCTCGGCCTTGCGACGCTCGGTCATGGCCAGGACTTTGGCCCGTTCCGCATTGCGATTGAAGATATGAGTCCACGTGACGATATTCAGAGCGGTGAGCGAGGTATTGATGATCCCGAGCCTCGTTAAAATCAGCGGGGAAAGCTGATAAATGGGTTCCACCTTGCGCCAGTTCATGTCGAGATAGATGAAGGTGAAGGCCGCGAGGCAGGCGAAAACGATCTTCAGATGCAGGTGGGTGGGCTGAATCAGAAAGGGCAGCATCAGCGAGAGGCCGAGATAGTACTGAAAACCGGCATCCCAGCCGATAAAAATAACAGCACAGGCCTGATGCGCCACGACTTCACAAAGAGCGAGCGTCGACGTAAGCAGAACATGCCCCCGCTCGTTGAGCCAGAGCAGAAAAAGAAATAACAAGGTGCTCCCGACGTTGAACCAGCCGAGGATGGAGATGTCGAGCATGAAGAAGAGAATAATCCAGGCCCCATGAACCGTGGCACCGAAGAGATAGGCTATCTTGCAAATAAGATAGGCGCGATTGTTCGGACTTCTGTCCTCTGGGGTTTGCCAACGCATCCAGGCGGCTCGACGCCCGCGAGTATCCTCAGGCAAGCTTTGGCTCATGTCATCTTCCTTTGAGTTTTGGCTATGAGTTTAGCATGCTGTTTTCATCCCGTCCTGGGTGAAAAGTGGGAAGGGGCGCGGATGCGGTGGGATCAAGGGCTGAAGGGCTGATGGGGAGGGAACCGCAGTCTGGCTGCGGCTCGTGAACGCGTTGATAACTGGACTTAAGCTTCCGCCTCACTGCCTCGTGAGATCGAGGGTATACTCACAAACCTTCTTTTGCCCGATGAAGGCCGAAAGGGAGCCGTTATATTTTCGGGCAGCCGTTCCGGAAAAACCACCCGTGACTGTGATGCTGAATGCGCTTGAGGCATTGAGATCCGCGACCATGTACTTGACGCCCGTATTCCTGAGGCCCGTATCCTGGGTCGAGATGATAACAGAACCTGCCTTGTAGGTCCGAGTGAAGGACGAAGGTTCTTCATTCGAAATATCCTCGAAACTGGCCAGATCGCCATCAAAATCGGACGATACGCTCCCGGGCGCTGGCGTGCTGACCTTGTAAAGGAGGATGGAGTATGGACTGAGCCACATTTTGAAGTTGCTGCTGTTGATCGCACAGTATTTCCCATTGCCAGCCGCGCCGTTGGCTTCAAGATTGGCAAGCTCCGTGACGGCCCCCGCATAGAATCCTTTGTAATCGGCCATCGCGCTGCCACCGCCGCCCCCCGTGCTGCTGCTTCCGCTCTTGCCGAGAGCCGGCCTGACCGCGGACGCAACTTCCTTCAAAGTTCCTTCACTGGCAAGATAGGCGACCTGAAAGTAGCCGAGGCCGCTGAGTGAAACCTTGAGAAAAGCCCCGACCAAATTCTCCTTGGTCAGTGGTATCAGTCCCGACTTCCAGCCCCTATCATAAATCGTGTAGATCAGGACGAGCTTGCTCGTTGCCATGACAAGGTTCGATGCCCCGATGGTTTCCAAGGGTATGGGCAGCTGAATCGTAAGGGCTTGTCCGATTTCGACCGTGGAGCCAGCGGCAGTCGGCCCTATATAAACCGGCGATCCAGCCTGCACGAGACTGTTGCTGCTCAGTTCATTCAGGATGGCCGCACTCTGATCGGTGGCCTCGCCTATGGAGATTTCCGCATCTATGGCAAGGGCTCCAGGTGGGAATGTGACCTGGGCATCGGCAGCTTTGGAAACGGCGGAAGCCACGAGGATCTGATCAGATCCGCTGGCCGAACTGATAGTGGCTGTCACCACTCCATCCGCTTCTGTGAAGGCGACGTTGCTTGTGGGCCGCTGACTCGTCACGTCCTCGATCGCACTTTCACAAGCCAGGGAAAGGGCCGTGGTCATGATCAATGTCAAAAGATTCCGAACTTTCATAAGATTTCCTCCTTCTTCAATGAATCCCGAGACACCGCATTCAAAAGAGCCAGCCCATACGCAGGAACGTAATATAAGGAAGGGTCTGTTTTCCTATCAACTCGGCGGCATCTTCGACATCCTTTTTGTTTTTGATGTAGTCCTCGGAGGTGACGACGGCTGCTTCACTGGCAGCTGAAACATTGGCGAAGGCTGTTTGCAGTTTTGATTTCGCTCCCGAAGGCATCTGCAGCCCAAGGTCGAATCCAAGCAGGAAGCCTGAATCCCAGCGGGCAAACCAGCCGAGCTGCGGGGTCAGATACGTGGATTCGATTTCAAGCCGCAAGCTGGTCGGAACTGTCAGGGGAACGCCCGATGCATCCACCTCAAGATCCACGGTTCTTTTCCCAACAATACCCTGCTGTCCATAGGCGGCGCCGACAAAGAAGGAGCCCCGGAAGGGAAACCATCGCAGCGTCAGGTCCCAGTTACGAATCTCCAGTTCGGTCTTATCCAGCTCGGTGCCGCTGCGCCCCGCTGATAAGGAAAGGCCCACGAGGTCCGCATAGACCACATCCAAGGCGCCGGTCAAAGGATGAGGCAAACCCAGGGCCACGCTCGGGCCTATACGGAAGTCCCCCAAAAGCCCTTGATTTCCCGCATGCGACGCGACTTCATTCACAGCGGTCTTTTGAGCTTCCGGTTGCGGGCTCGCTTCATCGACAGTGGATTCCGTCGTCTGCTCCTCGGCCCAAAGCGACTGAGGCAAACAGCTGAAACTTGTGAAAAGGGCCCAGGCCTTCCAATTCATAGAACCTCCTTTATGGAAAGAAGAAAAAGAACTATAGTCGCTGCATGACTAGTCCAATGTCGTGGAGATGTGATGTCGGAATCCAAAACTTTCTGCTGGCATGGTTCCCTCTGTCTTTTGGTTGAGGATCAACCACAGTTCGGCGCTTTCCTTCAGCAGGCTGTGGAGCTTGCCTTTCCGGGAATCAAGGTCATCAGATTCATGAGTCTGCGGGAAACTCGAATGTGGCTGGACGCGACCAGGATCTCCTCATCGCTGCAGTTCGCCCTCATCGATCTTGGACTCCCCGACGGTTCCGGCGTGGAACTCATCCGCGAGCTTTCCGCCAGATGGCCCGAGGTTCTGAATGTGGTGGTGACGATTTTTCGAGAGGACTCTTGTCTCTTTGAAGCCATCGCAGCTGGTGCCTTTGGTTATATCCTGAAAGATGAATGCCAGGACCTCATGGTGGATACGCTGCGGCGCCTGCAACGGCGGGAGCCGCCGATTTCCCCTTCGATAGCCCGCCGGCTCCTGGCGCATTTCCAATCGCCCCGCTTGCTGGCGAATCCATCCGTCCATCTCACCGCCCGGGAAAAGCAGACTCTGACTCTCCTCGTGCGCGGCTTCACAGTTGCCGAAGTGGCAAAGCACCTGGCGCTCAGCCCGCAGACTGTGTCGGGCTACGTGAAGATCATCCATCAGAAGCTTCATGTCTCGAATCGAGCCGAGGCGGTGCGGGAAGCGCTGCGCCTCGGCCTTGTATGACCCCTTACGCTTGTCATGCGCGTTCGGAATACCCTGTTGGCTTAAGTTTACTGTTTGCAGGAAGCAAGTCACCCCCGGTTTCGGGGGGGATGCGGGAATTTTCGCAGGGAATGATCAACTGAACGGACGTGCCCTGAGAGGATGATGCGAGCTGAACGCGGCCCCCGAGTTCGGCAATGCGTTTTTGAAGTATGGCCAGCCCGTATCCGCGGGTTTTGCCTTCAAGGATCGACGGCGGTATGCCTTGGCCATCGTCTTCGATGCAGAGTTCGACGAAGGGAGTCATGGTTTTGAGCTTGATCTGAACGCAACTGGCTTTGGCGTGCCGAATGGAATTGCTGATGATCTCGCGGAAGGCGGATCGAAGGGCTTTGTGCTCCCGGTAAGACAGGACCTTATCGAAGATGCTGTCATCGAACGAGGGGGCCCATTCCAGGGCCATGCCCGAAGCGGAAAGCCTTCGGGATGTTTCATAGCGAAGATCAGCCAGGACTTCTCCGAGCGACATGCCATCACCATTCATTTCCCCCACAAGCTCCTTGATATCGGCCATCACCGCCTGCAGGGTCGGCCGTGCGTTGTCATCGCATTGATGAAGGGCGGTGAGCAGCCGCGCCCCCACATCATCGTGCAGGTCCTGGGCCATGCGTTGCCGCTCCTCGAACACGCCCCGATCATAAGCTTTGCGACTGATTTCCGCCTGGGCCATCAGATTCACGATCTGTCGCGCCAGCTGCAGGGCGTCCGGCGAGAATAGCGTTCGCCCCGACGAGGGATAACCCAGTTTCAAAGAAGGCATGTCGCCGATAGCGGGAAGGAGAAGCGTGAGGCCCAGAGCATCGACCTGGACCTCGGACACAGGAGGATCCTGGATCGCAATCTCCAGGGGATCATAAATTCTGCGCAAAAGTTTCTGCCAATTATCCCTTTGGACGTTGGCAGATGGTGCAAAAGCAACAGGCAAAAGGGCTTCCATGAGCTGATGAGCCTTGAGGCTGGACCCGGGCCGCAGTCGGGCACCGATGAAGTCACGAAGCGGCAGATAAAAGAGACCCAGCAGAAAAAACGAAAATCCGAGAGCGGGCAAGCGCTCCCAATCCAAAGCAAAAACCAAGAGTGCGTCGAGTGCCAGAAGAAGACAGGCACCGGCTACATGGAAAAGGAAGCGATAGGCCCAGCGCCCCACCTCAAAAAGCCTGAATCGACTGATTCCCGCAGCAAGACCCAGATAAATGAAGAGAAAGGCGAGAAACGCATAGCCTTGTTCCACCGCTGCATTCCAACCCAGTACGAGGGGAACGGCATTGAAGGCGATGAAAAAGCCCGCGCCCATCATGATCGAAAGCCCCAGCCATGCGAGCGACGCTCGTTCCGCTGGCTTGCCTTTCGTTGCAAAATACTGGGCCACGAGCATACTGCAGATGCCGAGCATCTCGACCAGCGTCAAGAGGTTCACACCGGCCCAGGCCGGCAGGAAATCGCTGATGATTCCGAGCGTCCAGAGTCCAAAGAAGACCAGAACGCCTTTAAAAATGAGATGCCCACGATGGAATCGAAAGGGATGGATCATGAAAAGAGCCAGCATGGAAAGACCGAAGATCGATGCCCCTCCTTCATTCAAAGCGACAAGGGCTCGAAACGCAGCTCCCGGCAAAGCCAGGCCCCGCGTCGTATAAATCGCTGCTGAAAACGTAAAGAGCAGCGTGGCGCCACCGCTCAAAAGAAATAGGCTCGCAGCCTTGTCCCGAGGCCGAAGAGACCATATCCAGGCGGAAATGGTAAAAGCGCCCCCGCCTACGAGCAGCTGAATCCAAAATAAAAGAGGCGATGACGCAAGGGTAGTCTCAGCCAAAGGAAGAGGCTGAGACGATCCATCCCGGATAAGAGCGATCTTTGGATCCTTCAGAAGTTCGTGGAGGATATCCTGCCTTGCGAAAAAACGCCGCAAATCAGCATCGCGACTGATTTCCCCGGGCTCGCCGATCAGATCAAGAGGCTCGACGGCCAATGTTCGTTCACCAGCCTGAAGGATGTCACCGGCTTGAATCTGCACCGCGGGTCTGGTCTCTTGCCTTGCGAACATGATCGCAGCCATGAGCAGGATCATGTTGACGAAAAGCATGAAGGCGAATCGGGAGAAAGGCGAACGCAAGCATCGAACTTCCATGATGAACCCTTGGCATGATTGAAGCTATGTGCGGGTGATTATTACTGCTTCTGTAGGGAACGGCAATCGCTAAGAGTCCAGGTGAAGCCGCACGCGGGAAGACAAACGCCTGAGCAATCATACCCAGTGCACTTCTCCGCACATCGAAAATGTTTTAACTTAATTTTTATCCCACTCTAACGACTGACCTGTTTAAGCTATGTATTTCTGCGTCCATTACTTTATCAGCCTCACAACTTACGACGAGATCAGCTATGCGAAAATTCTCCTGGTTCCTGGCTCTTGGATTCGGCGTCATGGAAAATCAAATGCGAGCAGAGAGCAGCATTCAATACCACTACGGTACGCTCAAGGTGAAGTATGAAAGCTATACGGGAGCTCGCCGATCTTTGGACATGCGGATTCAGGAATTTTCCCTGGTTGATTCCAGCGGAGAATTCGGCGCCGCTCTCTCCAACGCATCCAGCCGGTATGCAGCGGAACAGGGAGCCGTGGCTGAAGAAAAAAGAAAAGTTCGCGAAGGTGAAGCCGCTCCTGGCTCGAAGATCATCAGTTACTCCTGGCAAGAGCGAGCCGCTCAGGAAGGTGATAGCAAACGCTATGGCCTGCGCCTGGGATCCACGGAGAGTGTTTTTTCTCTCGATCCCATCCTCGGCAGTGATACGGATAGGTTTAGTTCGCTGGCCGAATTCTCTTTGATCGGCGCTCTGGATAGCGACGTGCTGTGGCCCGGTGATTTTTTCCTTCTGAAGCATCAACTTTTCTGGGGATTCAGGCTTGGCTTCTTTCGCGACTTTGATATTTATTCTCCGCAAAGGACGAGCGCCATTGATAAGAAAATGGATACGGGTTACCTCTATCTGCCTTTTTCCTATCGTCTTTCCCTGCACCTGCCTTTCGATTTTGTCGGCTATGGCGAAGCAGGCATAGATCCCATCACTCTCGTGCGGCATCAGTTCAGTGATGACAATCAAAAGATACCCCATGACATTGTGCTGACTATGGGAGCGGAATATCGAGCGCTCGAATACCTTGGAATCGGCTGGCGCATGGAAGAGTATAGGGGATCGTCCATGGTTTCGACCAAGTACAAGATCCACAACCCCGAATACACGCAGAAGATGATGACGTTTTACATCAATTTCAGCGGATAGGAAGGCAGCGGTCCCACGATATACATCAAATTCAGCGGATAGGAAGGCGCTTTGAAGAGATAGCCCGGGACGAGCAAACCCATGTGAATGAGTTCAAGAATCTTCTGCAGTCGCTGCAGGCTCGCTAAAGGCGGGTCGACTTGGAACGCACACGAAAGGGCAACAAAGGGCCGCGCAAAATCTTTTGAGCGGCCTTCAGTTCACCGAGCGGATAGAATGTTCCCCGCCATATCACGCCCTGCTGCTGCGTCATGACCCAGGCCGAGCGGATGAAGGTCACGAATTGAATGAGGATGGCAGGAACGAGGAGGAACCCGCGGGTCCACGGTCCGCCCTGCCGATGGCAGTTCAGCATAAAAAGTGCGTGAGACAAAACGCAAGAAGCGAGAAAGAGCATCCCGCTGCTCTGCCAAAGCAGGAAAGATCCCAAGGGCGGCACGAGGAAAATGAGGCTTTGAAACAGCACCGCAGCGGCCAAAAGTCCCCAGGAAAATCGCAGACCGGCAAAGGCATTTTTCTCAAGCCCGCGAATATAGGCCCCAAGCCCTTCATACCAATGGATATGAGCCAGCTTATGCCCCAAAAAGAATCCCGATTTCCCGCCGTGCCGTTTGGCGAGCATTCCTAAAAAAACATCATCGACGATCTCAAGCCGCAGGGCCTTATGCCCACCGCAGCGTTCATAGAGTTCGCGCCTTATCATGTTGAAGGCCCCGATCCCTATGTAATTTTCAAGGCGGCGGGAATCAAAGACATGCTTCGGATTTTGAAAGATGTAGAAAAGAAAAGTCAGCGAAAAAACCACGGCATCCTGCAGAAAATGCTTGCTGATCATCTGTGGCGCGAGGCAGAGGTGATCGAGGCGTTCCGTCTCGGCCACTGTCACCGCCGACCGCACGCAATGCGCTTCCATCATCACATCACCATCACAGAAGATCAGCCATTCGCCGCTGGCGACCGACGCACCGCGATGCAGGGCCCAGCATTTTCCGATCCAGCCTGAGGGCAGCTCTTGATTGTGAATGACCTTCAGTTCAGGATATTCAAGCGCAAGACCATCCAGAATCTCAGACGTCCCATCCACCGAACGGTCATCGACGACGATCAGTTCTTTGCCCGGCCAGTCCTGGCGCAAAAGAGAGCGGACGCTGCCCTCGATGCGGCTGGCCTCGTCCCGCGCTGCCACGATGAGCGAAACGTTCGGACTCGAATTCAGCTGATAATCTGCAGGAAGCTCACGCAGGACGGATTTACGGAAATGCGGTATGCGGGTGATCCAGAACAGCAGAATAAGCACAGCAAGGGCTTCGAGCATAAAGCATTCACTCCGATGTCAGGCCGCTCGTAAGGGGTCACCTCCAGGAGGCGACCCTGCGTTCCATCCCTACTGCGGGGCTTGCAAAAAGCCTGCGAAGTAACTCAGGTAGGAATAGAACAAAGGACAGCTCGCATGACGGTAAGGCTGCGCCGGATCCTGGCTGGCCAGCAGTTCCTGGGAAACAGGCGCCGCCGGATTTTTCTGCAGAATGCGGCCGACCGTGGCCTGAGTCAGACCCACAGGAACAACATCATCATCCACGCAGTGAAAGAAACGGGTCGCCGTGCGCGGCGTCCAGTCACCACGCGGCAGACTGTTGGCGGCGAGCTGCTGCAAAAAAAGTTTCGCATTGCGGGTCTTCGGCTTTTCCAGGGCAAGGTCATCCACAAAGCTGGCTTCAAAGATGGTTTTGGTTTCCGTAGGCAAGGCCGGAGCGATTTCCCCCGCGATGCGATTGCCATCATAAAGGTCGCGGATGAAAGGAACATCCAGAGCGTAAACCTTGTCCAGATTCAAACGCGGCGAGAGCCAGGTTTCATAGGACAGGATAAGGTTATTCAAAAAGATGGAGCTGATCTGGGGCTGCAGCAAAGCCTGGCGGAAGGTGCTGACATCGTAAGGGCCGGCGATGGGAGCCGCAGCGACGACCGTGAATTCCTGCTTTTTATCGCTCTCAAGTCTTTGCAAAAGGGCAAGGGTCGCATATCCCCCTTCTGAATAACCCTTCAGAAAAAGCGGACCAAAGTTCAAAGCCTCAGCCTTCGAAAAGGCCCGCGCCGCCCGCAGAGCATCCAGGCCGTTTTCCTCGTAGGCCTTCGCAAAGAGATAGGCGTTATAAACGCCCGCGGCAGCTCCATAACCAAGGTTATCCGGCACAACCGCCGCAAAACCCTGCGAAGCTTCCCAAAGTCCTTCAAACGGCGCCACTGAAGGAGCCTCGCGGTCCCCGAGCACGGTGTAATGCTGAATGAGAATCCAGGGAAAGACAGGAGCCGGGACATCAGGCACGGCGATCAAAGTTGAAGCCTGGATGGGCTTTGCGGCTTTATCCGGTGTCACCGTTTCATAGACGACTCGATAGAGCTTCACCGCATTGCGGGCCTGCAAACCAAGCGGCGTAAGCTGCGCGTTCAGCTGATCCACGCTCAGCGTGCTGATTTCCTGGGAGTCCACTAACGAGCCCCGCACAGGTTTAGAACAATCCGCCGCTTCCAGAACGGTCGCTGTTATGAGGGCAAGACCCGCCATCCAGAACTTGAATCGTTGAACGAACATGGAATTGATCTCCTTTTAGGGGCGAATGCGTCTATGAAGGCTTTTACAGCCTGAACAGGTTTTGCATCAACATAAAAATACTAGGTCATTATTCTGCCTTCTTTTTTCTGTGAGGCGCTGCACATGGCCAGCAGGCAGGTGATCTTTCATTGTCGCATAGCCACTCATGGAAGCAGGACGAGAAACTTTGTGAGCTGCCACTCTGACATTTTTTTGAGCCGGAATGCTTTTTGCTTAAGGCCCGGAGCTGAATCCAATTCCAGGCACGGAGAATCCATGCAAAAGAATCAGAATATACAAAACGCGACGGTGAGTGATGAAAAAGCGGCCCTGACCACCAATCAGGGGGTTCGCATCGCCGACGATCAAAACTCTTTGAAAGCCGGCCCCCGCGGCCCTACCCTTCTGGAAGACTTCCATCTTCGGGAAAAGATCACCCACTTCGACCATGAACGCATACCCGAACGCATCGTGCATGCGCGCGGCGCCGGAGCCCATGGATACTTTCAAGTCTATAAACCCATGGCCGCCATCTCCAGGGCTGCTTTCCTGCAGGATCCTCAGAAAAAGACACCGGTGTTTGTTCGCTTTTCCACAGTCGCCGGCTCGCGCGGTTCGCCTGATCTTGCCCGTGATGCCCGCGGCTTTGCCGTTAAATTCTACACCGAAGAAGGCATCTTCGACCTTGTCGGGAACAATATGCCGGTGTTCTTCATTCAGGACGCCCTGAAGTTCCCAGACCTCGTACATGCCGTGAAACCCGAGCCGCATACTGAAATACCCCAGGCCTCATCCGCCCATGACACCTTCTGGGATTTTATCTCCCTGATGCCCGAGTCGATGCATATGATCATGTGGGTGATGTCCGATCGCGCGTTGCCCCGCAGCTATCGTATGATGGAAGGCTTCGGCGTTCATACGTTCCGTCTGATCAATGACAAAGGCCAGGCGGTCTTCGTAAAATTTCATTGGAAGCCGCTGCAGGGACTCCACGCCGTTCTTTGGGACGAGGCTCTGAAAATCAATGGCGTCGATCCCGACTTTCACCGTCGCGATCTGTGGGAAGCCATCGAGAAAGGCCAGTTCCCGGAATGGGAGCTTGGCTTTCAGATGATCTCGGAAGCGGATGCGGCCAAACTCGATTTTGATATCCTGGATGCCACCAAAATCATTCCCGAGGAAATGGTTCCAGTGACCCGCGTAGGCAAGCTGGTTCTGAATCGGAATCCCGATAACTTCTTCGCGGAAACCGAGCAGGTGGCTTTCCATCCTGGTCATGTCGTTCCCGGCATCGACTTCAGCAATGATCCCTTGCTGGCTGGCCGCCTTTTTTCTTACACGGATACTCAATTGAGCCGCCTCGGGAGCCCCAACTTTCCCGAGCTTCCGATCAACCGTCCCTTGAATCCTGTGCACAATAATCAGCGTGATGCTCACATGCGGCACACAGTCAACACAGGTCGCGTCGCCTATCAACCGAACTCCCTGGCTGGCGGCTGCCCCTTCCAATCCAAAGCGAGTGAAGGCGGTTTCCAAAGCTTTCCCGAGGGTATGACCGAAGTGAAGTCGCGCGCCCGCGGTCCTAAATTCTTCGATCATTTCAGCCAGGCGCGGCAGTTCTATATCAGTCAGACGACTTTTGAGAGAAAACACATAGCCAAGGCCCTTCAGTTTGAACTCGGCAAGGTGGAAACGACAGCCATCCGCTCGCGTATGCTGGGCCTTCTTTTGCGCGTGGATGAAGACCTCGCCAAAACCGTGGCCAGAGGCCTCGGCTTGAAAGCGGAACCCCTGCCGGACCTGGATGTGAATCACGGTGTTCCAGCCGACGCGAAAGCCGCCGATTACAAGTCCCTGCCGACCCGTTGGGATGTGGCGGAATCCCCTGCGCTGAGCATGTTAAGGCATAAGAACCCCGGCATTGCCAGCATGAAGGTCGCCGTGATCGTGGCGGATGGTTTCGATGAGGGCGCGTACAGCGCGCTTGTGAAAGCCCTGGCTGCCCATAAAGCGGAAGCCAAGGTAGTGGGCGCACACCTTGGAACCATAGCAGCTCATGAAGGTCAGGGCGTTACTGCGGATTTCTCGCTCGAAACCGCCACCTCGGTCCTCTTTGATGCCGTTTTCGTTCCGGGTGGTGAAGCCAGCGTGCGCAAGCTGGAGGTCGAACCCAACGCCCTGCGATTCATTGCCGAAGCCTTCCGCCATTGCAAAGCCATAGGGCTTGCCGGTGAAGCACGCTATCTTTTGGAAGGCGCCGGCCTTCTGCGCATTCTACCTCAGGATGTTCATGAGAAAGCCTTGGACGCGGGGCAGACCATGGAGCTGGATGGACTTTTGCTGGGTGCGGATGGCAGCGCCTTGTGCAAGGACTTTGTGCAGGCGATGCATAGCTATAGGTTCTGGGTACGCGAGGAAAAACGTCAGCCTCCGGTCTGAAATCAAGAAAGGGCAACGGGATGATTCCCGCTGCCGCCTTACTTCAGTGCAGGTGCATCACAATCTTCGTACAGGCCTGCTGCTTATCGCGGAACATTTTATAACCTTCAGGCGCATCATCCAGAGTCATGCGATGGCTGATGACGAACGAAGGATCAATCTGCCCCGCTTGTATGCGTTCCAATAAAGGACGCATGTACTTATGCGTGTGGGTTTGCCCCATTTTAAAATTCAGGCCTTTGTTGAAGGCCATTCCGAAATTGAATTTATCAATAAGACCTATGTAGACGCCCGGGACCGATACAACACCACCCTTGCGGCAACTGCGAATGGCCTGCCGAAGCGCGTGGGCACGATCCGGCTGGACGCGAAAAATCGCTTTGGCCGAGTCCATGAGTGCATCGATCGTATGGCCTTCGGCCTCCATGCCGACCGCATCAATACAAGCATCTGGACCTTGTCCACCCGTAGCTTCCTGGAGATACTCGTAGACGTCTTCGTTTTCATAATTGATGACCTCCGCTCCGGCCTCGCGTGCGAGCGCAAGGCGTTCTGGAAAACGGTCGATCGCAAAAACGCGTTCAGCCCCCAGCATGAATGCGCTGCGAATGGCAAACTGCCCGACGGGGCCCGCACCCCACACAGCCACGACGTGGCCAGGTTCGATATCGCAGTTTTCCGCGGCCATATACCCGGTTGGGAAAATATCGGAAAGAAAGAGCACCTGCTCATCGCTCAGATCATCGGGCACCACCAAGGGGCCGACGTCCGCAAAGGGCACGCGCACATACTCGGCCTGGCCGCCGGCATAACCGCCACACATATGCGTGTAACCAAAAAGCGCCGAGCAGGCCTGTCCCGTGCCCGCTTCCGAAAGCCCCGGATTGGGATTGGAGTTATCACAGGCGGAAAACATTTTGCGCTCACAGAAATAGCAGTTGCCGCAGGCTATATTGAAGGGCACCACGACCCGGTCGCCGATCTGCAGATTTTTAACGGCCGGTCCGAGTTCAACGACCTCGCCCATAAATTCATGACCGAGGATATCGCCCTTCATCAGCGTCGGCACCTTGCCTCCATAAAGATGAAGGTCCGAGCCGCAGATCGCTGTGCTGGTGACGCGGATGATCGCATCGCGCGGATTCAGAATCCGTGGATCAGGCACCCGCTCGACAGCGACAGTATTGGTTCCTTGCCAGCACAAAGCTTTCATAGCGATGCCTCCACAGCAGGCGTCAGATCCGGAACGTCCTTGTGCATTTTTTCCTGCACGGTCTCGGTGATGGTTTCCACAGCATGACCGACCGCACTGCGGCGACCGTGAGGCTGGCCTTCAATCGTGGGCACCTCGCCGGTTTCCAAAAGCGCTTTCAAACGGCGCAATTCGCCATCCAGGGCCTGCTTCATGCCGGCGATGCGCAGACGGCCGCCTTTGAATTCACTGCTGTCCTGGCTTGATGGCGAGGCGTAAAGAAAGGTGCGCTTGCCATCATGCGATTCCTTCAGCCGCAGATCCCAGAGCTGATCACCCGCGCGGATGGGAAAGAGCGTGGAGTCGGAATTCTGCCAGACCGGATCATTCTCACCCAGGATGGACCGCACCTCGTCGAGGGATTTATTGATCACGATCGACTTCTCAAAATTCAGGGGCAAACGTCCGGGTGAATCCTGCAGCGTGCTTTTGCCCATTTTTTCATACACGGGACAATAACCAGTCAGACCTCGATAGAGCAGGCCAGCGCCGCCGACGCCCTGCGTCAGACGACTGAAGGTGCCGCGCTTTCTGCCGAATAAGCTTCTGAAAAGAGCTGTGGATCCCAAGGCGATGGAGGCGAAGCGCTCCGTATTCGAAACATTGTGATGCATGGGCTTACTCCCTTGAAAATTAACAAAGTTCGCGCGGGTCAGGCCGCTCGCCGCGGAACCAGGCCTGTTATACTGAGCCTGCATGCCTGCCCCTAAAGGCTCTGGCAAAAGCCGGGCCAGCGTTCCCTGCACCTTGTTTTTAAAAGCCCCTGCAATGACCGAGTCCCGACCGGCCATCAGCGCTTCAAAGCCAGCCCGTGCAACATCGCGTGGGTCATCCTTCTTCTCGGAACCGACCTTGGTATCCTCCATGCCCGCGCGCGCGAAAAACGCAGTCTCCGTGGCTCCGGGCAGGAGTGAAGTCACAGTCACGCCGGTATCTTTCAGTTCGTAGCGAATGGCCTCGGCGAAGGATTGCAGAAAAGCCTTCGACGCGGCATAGACGGCCAAATAAGGGCCGGGACTGGTGGCGGCAATGGATGACGTGAAAAGGATGCGGCCCTGTCCACGAGCCTTCATGCCGGGAATCAATCGTTTCGCCAGATGAACTGCCGAGACAACATTCAAATGGATGAGGTTTATTTCGGCACGCAGATCCGTATCGCTAAAAGCTCCTGAGACGCCGACGCCGGCATTGATCGCGGCAGCATCCACGGGTCGTCCCAGCTCTTCGATGACCTGCATGAGAGTCTCGACGCCTTCATACGATGCAAGATCCACCTGTATGCCTTTGATGAACGCATCGTTGCCGTTGAATGATCGTTCGGCATCGAAGATCCCCGGATCTTCAGCGGCGAGTAAGAGATCAAAGCCATGCTGATGGAATTCCCGAGCCAATTCAAAGCCGATGCCACTGGATGCTCCAGTAATGACGGCGAACGGTCTCTGCGTATTTTTTTCCAAAATTCTGCCCTCCTGCCTGACGGGATCGTCAGGAGGATGGTGCATAAATCTTGCCAAAATCGCGGGGATTTACTCGGGTTTTTTGCGACAGCGAACAATGCCGCTATCAACGAATCCACGGGTTTCAGGGGAACGGAAGATCAATCCTTCCACATGCGGAGCCGGATCAGCCAGCACCGCGAGGCACTGATCCAAAGTCTTGAGCGCGGGGAGAACGAGGACTTTCGGAGAAATAAATGCGCGGGGCAGAAGCGCGTAACGTTCGCCATAGGTGCGCGCGTCGAGCAGCTGATCCTCATGCTTCAGAAAATCGAAAACGAAAAGTCTGTCATCGGCTTTCAGCCATTCGGCATCGATGACATTCCAGCCTTTGTTCGGGGCGAAGATGCGCATCACTTCCCGCAGGGTATCCGGTGGCAGCACCTTGCGATGCGGCTGGCCCTGGCGGTTGAACACCACGGCATCACCAGCATTCTCGCTCGGAATATGAATCTGCGCGCGATGGCCGTGGATTTTGACCTGCCCCCACCAGCCGCGATCCAGAATGCGCTGGATGGCATCCCGCGAAGGCGCGATTTCCGTTTTGGGATGGATGGGGCGTATATGTTTTGGGCCGCTGACCATGTGCCTGCCACCGCTGAAGATCGTCGAATCAAAAATGCCAGGCAACATCCGCGTCCCGCTTTTTCCCAGTCGTCACTCATTCATCGAGCGACCATTACTACACGGGTTGTGCGGGCCTGACAACTGCTCTAGCGTACGTAATTTCTTAATTTCAGATGTCTAATAATCTCACGAAGTTCCTCGGCGCTCTTCACGTGACGGCGTGCCAGCTCCGCAGCACCGGAACGCGCTTTCATGGCCATGGGCTTGAAGAGATTTTCCAGAACTTCCGGGGGCAGAGTTTGCAGAGCTGCGACGACAGCGTCGTAGTTGGCTTCCAGAACGGCCTCATTGAAGCGAATGCTGCCAAAATCCCGAACGACGAGATCCTGAGCGGCGCGTTCGCCCCAGCGCTCTGTAAATTCCTCCACGTCCTCTTCACTGATACCGGCACTGGCATCCTGCACGACATACATGGCCATCGTTTCGACGCCTTGTATTTTAAAGCCGCTGCCTTCGCCGGTGAATAAACGCCGCGCATACTCTTCGGCTGCGTAATTGAGGATGGTGTTCTTATGGACGGTGGCTTCACCTTCATAAAACTTCGCCTGATCCTGCGCCGCACGGAACGCATCGACAGCTTCGGCGACGTCATCAGGAGGGGTCATGACGTTATCAGCCTGCCTGGTCGGCACCCGCGATTTTTTGGTCTTAAAAGGATCTTTCGCTGCAGATCCCTTGGGCGACGTGGATTTGGCCTCTGCTGCCGCACTGGTTCGCGCTTTGGTCGCTCGGGATTTACCCGCGGCCTTGGCCGGTGACGATCCTGTCTTTTTTCCCTTGCTAGGAGCCATGAAACACCTCCTCAGCCCTTATCGACTGGCCGGCGCGGGGGTTTAGGCAATTTTTTCCCAGTCTGAACGAGGGCATCCAGAGCTTTTTGACAGTCGGAAAGCGAAACCGCCGCGGCATCCATGTCCTGCCAGAGGTCGCCCCATTTTGCGAGACGCTTTGGCAATGTCGTGATGGTAAAGATTCCCGGATCCAGCCCGGCTTTGACCTCGGTCCAGCGCAGCGGGGTCGAGACCGTGGCCTTGGGTTTCGGGCGAACGGAATAGACGGCGGCCATGGTCTGGCCTATGCGATTCTGCAGATAGTCGAGATAAATTTTGTTCGCGCGGCGCTCGGGAGACCTTTCCAGGCTTGTCGTATCGGGATGCAGGCGGTGGACTTCCTCGGAAAATTTTTGGGCGAAGAGGCGGGCCTCATCAAAACTGGAGGCATCCTTGATCGGCACATAGATATGCAGGCCGCGGGAACCGGAGGTTTTGCAGTAGCCCGGGGCCTTCAGCTTATCGAGCAATTTTTTGATGGTGCGCGCGACCTCGATCACCGCATCAAAAGGAATTTTTCCAGGATCAAGATCAAACACTATAAAATCAGGGGAATTGATGGCCGAAACCCGGGACAGCCAGGTATTGATTTCAATGCAGCCCATGTTCGCGAGGAACAAAAGATCAGCTTCCGTTTGGCAAAGGGCATAGGTCACCGTTTTTCCCGAGCGTCCCGAGCCGATCGTCGCCGTTTCCATCCAGCCCGGCACCGCACCTGACACTTCCTTTTGAAAAAAGCTGGTGCCGTTTATGCCATTGGGATGACGGTTCAGGGACTGCGGTCTATCTCTGAGATGGGGCAGCATGAACTTTGCGACATTTTTATAGTAATCGAGCAGCTGGCCTTTGGTGATTTTTTCCTGCGGCCAGTAAATCTTTTCAAGGTTGGTGAGCGCCACCTGCTGCCGTGCTCCGGGCCTTGCGGTCCGGCCTAAAACTTCATGACGGGAACCTGGCATCGCTTCTTTCTCGTGCACAGCCTCCCTTTGCGGACGGGCTTCGCGATGACCCCGCGCGGTCCGCGGCAGGTTTTTGCCGTGATATGTTTCATCGGCAAGTCTTTGCAACACACCAATCGTCGATTCCGATTCGTCCGCACTGTCTTCGAAGCGGAGATCATCACAGATCAGCTGCAGGTCCTGGATGGCGCTTAAACGGTCCTTCAGCTTCAGACCGGCCAGATCATATCCATCAACATGGAGAATGTCATAGATATAAAAGGCGTGTCGCAGTTCAGCCTTGGCCGCAGCGCGACCGCGACGTCGGGGCTCGCCGCCCTCGTTCAGGGGAACCACCAGCCCATCGAGCAGCAAAGGTCCCTCAAGGCCTTTCAGAGCCTTTAAAAGCCGGGGGAAACGCTTGCTGAGGGACAGTCCGGTTTTCGCGGTCAGACCGATATCCCCGTCCTCATCCACACGCAAAAGAGCCCGGTATCCATCATAGAGGGGAAAGGTCACCGTGTTCTTCAGATCCGGCAGAGCTGCTGCAGGTTTCCAGGCGATGGGTTTTCCCGTCGCTAAAGAGGCCGCTTCGGCCTTTTTCTGAAGGGCTGGAGCCAGTTTTTTCCGCTTGAGACTGGGAGTTTTCGAACGAACAGGTTTGTCCTTCTTCTTCTCCTCCACCTTCATTGTCTTCTTCTGCGAACCCCAGATCTTTCCTTCTGAAGGCGCCAGGGCTGCGATCTCTCCCATGGTGCGGCCACTGCGGACGGAACGATCAGCGTGGGTGATCTCGCTGCGACTGGCCATCGCATCATGTTTTTTTACAAGTAGCCAGTTATCCCCATCACTCTTCGCCAATCGAATCAAAGCAAACTCCCCCTTGAGCTTGCTGCCTTCCATGATGAAGGTGATATGTCCCTTTTCAAGTCCGCGCCGTAAAGCATCCTCATCATTTTGCGCCGGATACTCCACGGCCCGCGCCCTATAGGTGCCTTCATCCCAGATCATGACCACCCCGGCTCCATAGTTGCCGGGCGGAATCACGCCCTCAAAATCGTTATACTCGATGGGGTGATCTTCCACCTGAACCGCCAGGCGTCGCTCCATGGGATCCAGGCTCGGCCCTTTGGGAACCGCCCAGCTTTTCATGGTGCCATCCATTTCAAGGCGCAGATCATAGTGCCTGCGCGAAGCCTCGTGCAGCTGAACCACAAAACGCAGGGCCGGGCTCGCCTTCTTGCTGGACTTTGATCCATCCGGCTCGGGCGTGCTCTTGAAGTTGCGTTTATTGCGGTACTGCTGAAGGCCCATGCGATCCTTTCAGGCGCTTTTTTTCCGCGTCCTGGGCTTGGCTTTCTTTTTGACTTTGATGGTCTTTTTGGTTTTGGCTTTTTTGGCTTTGGTCACTTTCTTTTCTTTCAGCGCCGGCTGCCAGGCATCCACGCTTCGCTCGGGCAGGATTCCCTCCTGCTTCAGCAGCGTGATCATACTGAGCGCATTCAAAGGCGCTGTTTCCTTCACATCATTGTCAAAGTATGCGAAGACCGTGCGCGGCATCGGCGTCGGCTGTCCTGGAACCACCAGGGCCGCATCCTCAGGTTGCGATCCCAGCGACCAGGTCTTGATGCGCTGCCCCCAGTATTCCAGGCTTTTTTTCGTATATCCGTTCGGATATTTCACTTCATCCGCATGCAGGCGAAGATACATGAAATCCGTGGTGACATCCTCGATCAAGGGCCAGCGTCCCGCGGTATCACCAACGACGATCGCGATCCCATACTGCTTTGCGAGTTCCACGAAAAGCGGATCACGAAAACTCGGATGCCGACCTTCCACAGCATGCCGCAGGCGGTGATTCTCCTGCACATCCAGAAAGGTGCGGCCATCAAGCCAGGAGGAATGCCCCTGCCCCATCGCGGCCGCCGTCTTCATATCATGCGGCAGAGCGGCAAAGAAAGGTTCGAAGCGTTCCCTGGTGAAGGGCATAGTGGGGGGGAATTGCCAAAGGATGCAGCCCAATTTTTCCCGCAGAGCAAGGATGCCTGATGCGAGAAAATTATTCAGAGGCGTTTGAAAATCCTTCAAACGCCGCTCGTGGGTGATGTACTTGGGACCTTTCAGCGAAAAATTAAAATCCGCGGGAGTCTCGGCATACCAGCCAAGGTAAGACGTCGGTCGAAAAAGGGAATAGAAGGTGCCGTTGACTTCGATGGTATGAATGCGGCGGCTCGCATGAGCCAGCTCATCTTTCTGCTTCAAGCCTTCCGGATAAAAGCTGCCCCGCCAACCATCAAAGGACCACCCTGCCATGCCTACGAAAATCGAAAACATATCTCAAGCCTCCTGCTCATTTATCGGGGAGGAAGGGCAAAGCATGAGGCTGGGGTTTTGACAGCAAGACTTTTCATTTTCATGCTTATTCTGCCGATACTTCTGAGGCCCAGACAAAGGAAAAGAGCGTGTCGTTCATCAAAGCCGCAGAACAATCAGGATCCATCCCTAAGCTCCTTAGGCTCTTGGGACTTCTGCTCGTTTTTTCGCTTCCTTTGATGAACAGTCCAGCCTTTGCGGGCCAGCATGTGACGGCCAAGGCTGGAGAATTGGATGCCAGCGCCTGGGACCCCGATCAGATTTATACGCTTTATGGAGAATGGTATTTCGTTGGCAACGAACTGCTCGCGCCCGATGATTTCTTGCGTCGACAAAGGGAGGGGGATCGTCTACCCACCACGCGCATAGGTCTTTCCATGCAGCAGAGCGCTCCCGATCGCCTGAAGAGTGAGCGCGGCTACGGAACTTACATCCTGCGCCTCAAAAACCTGCCCCCGGCTCAAATATTTGCGATAGCGGAAACGGCGGCTTATGTCAGCGCCCGTATCTATGTCTTCGACAGCGAGGGTCGAGGCGGCCAAGCCCCCGTGGAAAATCTGGGGCATGTCGCGGAGGATGCCGCTCAGTCCAAATCCGAGCTATCCCAGCGGCAGGTCATACCCTTTCTCACGGCGGCCCAGGGTGATACCTACCTCATGATTCAAGTCGCCAATCACGTCCATGCCTGGGGCGGACTCTGGTATCCCCCGACTATTGGCTATGCAGCACCTGTGATGAATTCCGTGAACTCAGCGCTCAAGAGCAACTCGGTCGCGTTCGGTGTGATGCTCTTCATCGGCTTTTACAATCTGATGTTCTTTTTCTATAGACCGAAGGATAAAGGCAGCCTCTATCTGACTTTTATCGCGGCCACTCTCCTGGCGCGCACCTGGATCTTCAATCATTATGGTCTCGATTATTTCGGGGATGGCTACTGGGGACTTCAGCTCTCCTTCAAGATCATTTACATCACTCTTTTCACCTTGCCCTGGGCCGCCTTCTGTTCGGTGCGCGGTTTCTTCCCCAAACTCGCTGCGTCCTGGATGACGCAACTCGTTTCCAAAGTGAGTTTGATCGGTATCCTTTTCGTGCTCCTGACCCCTTCTCACATTTTTGGAGCGGTGGGCAACGTCCTCTTTATCACGGGAATCCTTCTGGGATTTTTCTCAGGCTATCTGGCCTTGCGAGCTGTCCTCGCCGGGGAACCGGACGCTCGCATCGTGCTCTTCGGGATCAGCGCGATCGTCATCGCCTCTCTTTTTGAACTACTCAATGCCCTGAATTTCATCCAGTTTGGCCGTAACGGGATGACCTTCGGCATGGCGATCTTCGCCGCCTGCCAAAGCCAGATCATCAGCAAGCAATTCGCCCAGGCGCTGAACCGTTCCGAACATCTCAGCGCCGAACTGCATACGGAAGTGCAAAGGCAAACGCGTGATATACGCTCCCTGCTCGACAACCTGAACCAGGGCATCTTCACCCTGACAGCCGGGTCACAGAAAATCGGTTCGCTTTTTTCCGCCTCTCTTCGCACGATCATCGGCCGCGATCACATTGAGGGCGCAACGATCAAAGAGCTGCTGCTGGATCGAAGTGATCTGAAGCCGGATCACAAGGCGCGCATGGAGTCGGCCCTGGCCGCATCGCTCGGCGAAGATCGGATCGCCTTCGAACTGAATGCGTCCAACCTCGTGCAGGAATTCAGCTATTCCAACGAAGCGACAGGAAAAACCCAGCAGCTCGAACTCGATTGGGCGCCGATTCATGATCAAGCGGACAGGGTTGAACAGATTCTGATTTCCGTGCGGGACGTGAGCGAAATTCGCGAGTTGAAAAAACAGGCCCGTCAGCGTCAGGAGGATATTGAAATCCTGCAGGAGCTGGTCGATGTCGCCGAGGATCGCTTCATCCGCTTCCTGCAGAAGGCCCAGGATTTTTTGAACGACAATCAGCGCATCATCGCTGAACCCTATAAGTCCGAGGCCCTGCAGAGCCTCTTCATCAATATGCATACGCTCAAAGGCATAGCGCGTTCCTACCACTTCACGCACCTGGCCCATGTCGTTCACCTCGCCGAGGAGACACTCAGCGAGATTCGACAGGGACGTCAGGATTGGGACCCTTTGAAACTGGAAGACGACCGGCGGAACGTGGCCAGCGTCTGCGAGCACTACGGGAAAATCGCCCGTGAAAAGCTCGGCTGGACGACCTCGGGTGCGACCCTGCGCCTTAAAAAGCAGCAGATCGAAGGCATGATCAGCTACATTCAAAAAGCGGCTCTTTCGCTCTCCCGCGATGAGTCGCGTTTGCAATTGGCCGCCTTGGAAAAAACGCTTTTGGAAATCCGCTATCATCCCCTGCCCCTGGTCCTTGACGAAGCCTCGCGGGGACTGGATTCCCTGGCCCGAAGCATTGGGAAGCTGCCGCCGACGCTTCACGTCACAGCCGATGACGTCATCCTTTTGGAAGGCAGCGCTGCGACACTCCACGGAGTTTTCACCCATCTTCTGCGCAATAGCCTGGATCACGGCTTGGAAGAACCGGCCCAGCGGGAAGCGGCGGGCAAAGCACGGCACGGTATCATTCGCATCGAGACCCGGGTGACGGATGATGAACTGCACATTTTTTATGAAGACGACGGCCGCGGCCTTGATCTTTTGGATTTGGAGCGCCGGGCTGCGGATTCTTCCGTCTTGAACAATGATGAGGCGCGTGCCCAGCTCATGTTCGTTCCGGGCCTGAGCACCAAAAACCAAAGCACCGAGCTGTCCGGTCGCGGTGTGGGTATGGATGCGGTACGCTCCCTGCTGCAAAGCCTCGGCGGGGATATCCGCATCGAGCTTCTGGGTGCGGCTGCTCATGGGCGCAGAAACTTCCGTCTTATCCTGCGTATACCTGCCCAGTGCCTGGTGCAGCCAGCCCTTCTGGTTCCTGAAGATATACGATTGCGAAACAGTTCCGGATTCTGATCATCACCCTCGCATCCTCTCCGATATCAAATTATGACGTTTGGGAGGTGGTGTATGCGCGCGGTTTTTCAGATCCTCTTGCTTATTGCGGCCTGGCTCGGCACGCCGCTTGCGGCTCAGAGTCAGATCATTTTGGATCTGAGTCAGCAGGCCTTCGATCAAAATAAAGTGCACCGCGTGAACACAGACTGGGAGGTCTACTGGGGTGAATTACTGACTCCTCAGGACTTTGCCCAGAGCCCACGCACACCCTCCGAACATCGCCCCTACAGCATGGGTTTCAGCCCGGACAAGGCTCTGAATAACGGCCTACCCAATACCTTCAAACACGGTACGTTCCGCCTGCAGTTGACCCTGCCGCCGCACGATCTGCCGTTTGCGATTTGGGTTCCGGAAATTCGCGGCGCCTCACGGATCTGGGTGAACGGCGTGGAGCAGGCGCGCAACGGTATCGTAGGAACCGACCTGGAATCGGAAACTGTGAAGATGCGGATTCAAACCATCAATATTCCATTCGGAACAAGGAACGTGGATCTGATCGTTCAAACCTCCAGCTATGGTTTCGGCAAACTGGGTCCTTTCAATCCCTTTACAGTGGGCCCCCGCATCAGTGTGGATTCCACCCGCTGGCATGCGATGATTCGTGACACCTTCACGCTCAGCGCCATCCTTATCATGGCCTTCTATCATATCGCTCTTTACCTCGTTCGCGGCAAGGGCGTGGAGCCCGTACTCTTCGCAGTGTTCTGCCTCGCCATGAGCGGCATCACCCTGACCCGTTCGGAAGGTCTTCTGATCTTCCATCTCTTCCAGGATCCGAACACGACCCTCATCTATAAATATGAATTTTTCTCGTTCCCCCTGGCCACGGGCATGATGGGCTATTACACCTATCGACTGTATCCACAGCATCTGCCGCGCTGGCTTTGGAAAAGCGTCGCCGTCGGCACTTCGACCTTTGCCAGCATCGTCCTCCTGGGACCGCTTCGCGCGATCGACCACAGCCTGCTTTTTTTCCAGATCTTCATGCTGAGCACCAGCTTTCTCTACATCGGTTACCTCGTGCGGGCCGCAACACACCGGGCCGATGGCGCCAAACTCTTCCTCGCCGGCTTTGTGATCATCATCATGGGCGCTGTGAATGATATCCTCCGCACGATCGGGGTGATACAGACCATCGCTGTGTCCCACATGACGCTTTTTTGCTTCATCCTGATCCAGTCGATCATTCTCTCCAAACGCTTTGCCAAAGCCTTCACGATGCTGGAAGAAGCCGAGGGGGAAATTCGCGTCCTGAATACGGGACTGGAAAAGAAGGTCCAGGACCGCACAGCCACGATTCGGATGATCCTGGATAATGTCCGCTCCGGCTTCCTCTTGATCGATAGTACCTTCAAAGTCCAGCCCGGTTTCACCAAATCCTGCGCCGAGATTCTGGAGCAGCCATTGGCCGCGGGCGATGACTTCGCAAAGCTCTTCAGCCTCAATGACCGTCAGCGTGGTGACCTGGAGCTGGCTCTGGGCCAGGTCTTCGATGATATTCTTCCCGATTCCGTGACGCTGTCGATGATCAAAAGCCGCCTGCCTGTTCAAAACCGCCAGGTGATGATCCAAAGCGCGGTGATCCGTGACGAGCAGCAGAAGATTCAGTCCATCCTGATTACGCTGACCGATGCGACCCATGTCGCCCAGATGGAAAAGGAAGCCAAGCTCAGCCAGACTCTGATCAAGATCCTTCAGGCCATGGTCAACTTCAAATCGCTTTTGGGTGAGTCCTTCGTGGATCTGGAGCGGGCCCGCGGTCTTCTGAACGAGGATGGCCAGAAGGCTGTTCGCATGATCCTCCACACGATCAAAGGCAATTTCGGGAGCTTCGGCCTGGATGAAATCTCGCACGCGATCCATGAGCTTGAGGATAAAGCCAGAATTCAGGTCGAAGATCTGGACGAGCTGGTTCAGAACATCCATCAGTTCCTCGAATCCTATAAGGATATCCTGAAAATAGATCCGACCTCCCTGCACGAAAAGTCCTATCGTCTGCACGACAGCCATCTGATCCGCCTGTCTGATCGCCTGAAGAACAAGGGTGCTTCGCGCGAAGTGCTGGACACCTATTCGGATTGGATGGAAGAGATCAAGCAGATTTCCTTCGATGAACTCATAGGGCCGATTGGCAAGAAAGCACGGCGGATCGGCGAGAGCCTGGGGAAAAAAGTCGATCTGACCATCGAGGGCGGTTCGATCGCCGTTGATGCCGATCGTCTGCAGGGCGTGATCCACAGCCTCATTCACCTCGTCAGGAACAGTATCGACCACGGTCTTGAATTTCCAGATGAACGCGGAGAGAAACCCGAAACGGGCACCATTTTCATTCGCGTGCGTCGCGACGAGAAAGCGTTCCACATCGAAGCGGGTGATGACGGCCGCGGTATCAATCCCGAGCTGATCCGTAAAGTGGCGATGAATAAGGGTCTGATCAAAGCCGAGGAAGCCGCGAAGCTTTCCGATCAGGATTCGCTGGCTCTTATTTTCCGTGCGGGATTCTCGACGCGCGACGAGGTCACATCCTTGTCCGGTCGTGGTGTGGGCATGTCAGCCATAGAAACGGCTGTCCTGGAGCTGGGCGGGAAGATTGCGATTCAAACGAAACTCGGTCAGGGGACCTGCTTCCATATCCAAATACCGGAAGTCACCCACCTGGCCGAGCGTCGGAAATCAGCCTGAAACCTGATCAAGATTGAGGCCGGCCCGCGTGGTGGTGACCGGCTCCTCATCAAAATGCGTCGGCTGACCCGCACGGGAGCCGCGCAGGTACACCTGCTCGAAGCTTTGGCGAACCTGCTGCGTTTCTTCGATATCCCGGCGCAGACGATCCACGTCGGACTTTTTCTGAATGATCATCTCTTCCAGCTCGCGAATCTCGGCCCGGAGCTTATCGTTCTTGCTCTGAAGGCTCTCGATTTTCTTCGCGGCTTTCTCCAGAATGCTCTTGATGTCTATCTTCGCGGAAACCAGCGTTTTCTGGACGATCAGGATCACCATTTCCTTTTTGTTGTCCGGAAGGTCACGCATGAGTTGAATGACATCTTCGATGCCGTAGGTAAGCTTGGATGCCTCGGGGATCGGGCTTTCCGACTTCAGAGTCGGGGGCGCGGCCGGCGGCGCTTTCGGAGGGTTCACCGCTGTTTTTTGAGGCGCGGACGTCGACTGGGTACGATCCCGCCGCCGCTGCGATTCTTCAAGTTCCATTGCCGCTGCCTCGTAGCTATTGCCTTTGGAAAATAGCCCCATAGCCGTTTCTCCCTCTATTGGTGGACCCTACTCTATCGGTTCGGCCTTCGGGGAAATTCAAAAAATCGGATAAACCACTATTAAAACAAGGTATTTTAAGGCCTAATTCACGCAGGATGGTGGCTTAAGTTTTCCGCAAGGGAGCCGATAAAAAGGAATCGAACGTCAACGTTTCCTCTCGCGCCGGCACACCCGTGGGATGGACTGTGTGTCAACCTATGAGGGAAACTCCATGTTGCGGGCGAGCCTACTGAGCACTATGCTTCTTTGTGCCGGATGCGGATCCGGTTTGGATCCAGCCGAGCGTCGCGATACCAGCCAGTACAATAAAAGCAGTCGACCCAAAATAATTTTGGCCTATGAAGTGAAACGCCAGGACGGGGAAACCATGCGGGCGATCAGTCAACGCTTTCACATACCGCTGAAGTTACTGGAACGCTTCAACCCTCGCGCTGTTCCCGAACGTCGCCCGGCCATCGTTTATGTGCCGGTGGCGCAGACCAAAACCCTGGAAGGAAACGCTTCGGTTAAAAAATCATGGCCGATTGTGAAACTGCAGCGTGATCCCTTTCTACGACCGATTAAAATAGGTCTTTGGTCGGCTCTGGAAGAGGAGCGGTATCACACCTTGGATGAATGGTTTCTGCCCGATGAAGAGCAAAGGCTGAGCTTTCCCGTCGAAGGCTACATCTCCTCCGGCTTTTCCTGGCGTTGGAATCGCTTTCATAAAGGGCTCGATATCGCCGCGAGAGCCGGCTCGCCCATCCTCGCGGCCCAGGATGGAAAAGTTATTTTTCGCGGCTGGCGCTCCGGTTTCGGTCTTCTTGTCATCATTCAGCATAAGCAGGGCCGGACGTACTACGCGCATTGCCAGTCGACGAAGGTCAAGGCGGGGCAGATCGTATCCCGAGGTGATCTGATCGCAAGCGTGGGTGCCACCGGTCAATCACGAGGCCCGCATCTTCATTTTGAATTCCGTGATAACAAAAATCAGCCGCTCGATCCCACAGCGTTTCTGCAGCCGCCCTGTTCACGTCCGGTGGCGCTCTCCGCCCAGCCTGGACCGTCCCTGGCGGGGGTGACGGGCTGGTCCGCAAAATCTTCCCCATGTCAGTCCTCCGATCTTTAAGCCCGGCATTAATTTTGAATATAGATCTTGTTTTTCAGGGCCGATTGAGTGAAGTTACGGTTATCCCCAATGGCCTTCCATCCCGCAAAATACCCAGATCAACGAGGGGCTCGCAATGCCCGGATGGCTCAAAAATCTCGCACTCAGCGTGCTGCTGCTCGGATGGATGCTGCCGCTTGCGGCCGAAGATGCCCGAGCGATCACCTTTGTCACGGGCTATGGTCATGACACCTTGCTCTTCCGGCGTTTTGAGCTCCTCTATAGGGATGCGTTCCAACGTCTGGGCTTGTCCTTCAAACTCATCAGCCAGCCCAAGGACCAGGCTCTCCATAACGCCAATTCTGGCGTTTTCGATGGCGACACGAGCCGGGTTCCCGAGCTTCATGGCCAGCCGGACTATGCGAACCTCATCCGCGTGGATGTCATCGTCAATCGCAGTCATCATGTGGCGTTCACAAAGAACCCGCGCCTGAAGATTTACGACTGGGAGGACATCAAAGCTCAGAATCTGACGATCGCCTTCCCCCGGGGCCAGTTCTATGCGTCCCAGCAGGTGAAGGCGCGGCAGCTGCCTTGGGCGAAAGTCATGATCAGCAGCAACTGTGACGAACTCTTGAAATGGGTGGATTCCGGACGGGTCGATGTTTATATCGACAATCTTGGAAACTGCTGGGGTCCAAGGCACACCGACCGCTTCAAGACCATCCGCGTGGCTACCATTCTGGGCGAGGACCTTAACTATCCCTACCTTCATAAAAAGCACAAGGACCTCGTGCCCCGATTCAGCGAGGCCCTGAAAGCGTCCCTGGAGAGTCCTGAGGTCCACGCGAAGCTCGCCCTTTTGGAAAGGGAGCATATGCCCCGGTCAGGCCACGGGACCAAGGTCCAGCTCTATACGCCTTATGATTTTGAACCCTTTATCACGGATCGCCCCACCCAGCAGGGCCTCATCTATGATTTGCAGCGCTATCTGAACGACCTGGCCGATGGCGTTTATCACTTCGAAGTGCAGACCGTGCCGCGCATACCGGTCGAACGCCTGGAACAAATGCGGGAATTGGCCATCGTTCCCTTCGTCACGCCGGCCTGGTTCAATGATGACAAGGAACAGCGTTTTGATTGGACCAGGGCTTTGGTCGAAGACGAGACTGTGATCGTCTCCCCCAAACGGCTTTCCTTGGAGGGCCTGCATCCCGAGCTGCTGCGGGGCAAGACCCTTTGCGGCAGTTCCACCCTCAGGCGCGACGCGGCTGTTCAAAAGCTCCTGAACGAGGGAATCGTGAAGCAGACGCTCGTTCCCAACACGTCCCACTGCCTGCAGATGCTGATTCACGGCCGAGCCGATTTCAATGTCTCAGGGCGCCTGCTGATCAGCTATTTTATGCAAAAGCCCGAGCTGGCGACTCAGCTTCATACGAGCAGTTCGCTTATCGAGCACTTTACGCGCCGGATTTTGATCACCCCCAGAAAAAGCCAGCTGCTGGGCTGGCTCAACCAGAAAATCGAGATCCTGGGCAGGAGCCAGAGCTGGGAGGACGTGATGAAATCCTATCACCTGGCCTATGATGTTTCTTTCAGCAGAAATCGGTAAAATGAAAGAGGCGGATGCCTCGCTTAACAGTCAATGCGGAGTGTTTGATGCGAATTCGTGACACTCTCGGCCTTGTCCTGCTGCTCGCATGCGGCGGCGTGGGCCATGCCGATTCTCAAGAAGGCGGCTTGCGCGATAAGATGCGTGAGAAATGGATCAAACGGCAGGAAAGCAAACCCGCGCCTGATGGTCTGACGGATCCTCGCTCGAAGCTGCAAAAACCGGGAACCTACACCTTTCAGATCGTGCATGATGCGGTGCCGCGCTTTTATACGGTCCACGTTCCGGCCCGATTGAATCCGGCCACGCCCGCCCCGCTGCTAATGATTCTGCATGGCGGCGGCGGTGACATGCGCATTCAGGCGAGCGATGCCTATTATGGGCATATTTCCAAAGCGGAAGCGGAGGGCTTCATAGCCGTATTCCCCAATGGAGCGAGCAAATTCGCATCGGGCAAGCTTGCAACCTGGAACGCGGGCCGCTGCTGTGCCTATGCCCGGGACAAAAACGTGGATGATGTCGGCTTTATTCGCGAGATCATTAAAACGCTGGGTGAGCAGATCGCTTTCGATAAGAATCGCGTTTATGCCAGCGGCATGTCCAATGGCGGGATGATGGCCTATCGTCTGGCCTGTGAAATGCCCGGAACCTTCAAGGCGATCGCGGCCGTGGCCGGCACCGATAATACCGTAGAGTGCCGTCCATCCGCGCCGGTCTCCATTCTGCACATCCATGCGCGGGATGATGATCACGTTCTTTTCCATGGCGGCGCGGGTCAAACCTTCCGCGATAAATCCACCGTCACCGAATTCACCTCCGTGCCCGATACGATCGCGAAGTGGGTGAAGCTCAATGGCTGTGTGGGAACACCGAAGCGCGTTCTGGAAAAAAAGGGAGCAACCTGCGAACGCTATACCGGCTGTCGCAACGAGGCCTCCGTTCAGCTCTGCGTGACGGAAACCGGCGGGCATTCCTGGCCCGGCGGAAAAAAACCCCGGATGCTGGCGAGCGGGCATCCCTCGATGGATATCGTGGCCAATGATGTGATGTGGGACTTCTTCAATGGGCATTGAGGTCAAGCGGCAGGAGCACTTCAGTGCCGAGGATTGGCTGGGATATTACCGTTTAAATCAGGCTATTTTCCAGGAAACGTATCCTTACCGCGATATGGTGAGCGAGGAGCAATTCCTCCGCGATCCCCGGCCGCTTTTTCTGATGAATTCGGGACTGCGCTGCCTGGTTTTGTTCCGAAACGGCCGCATGATCGCCCTGAGTCACTACCGTTTGGATAGCTCTCATTCCGTGTGTACGGCGGAAGTCAAATTTCTGCAGGCTGGCTTCGATGACCTGTCCTCGAAAGAAATGGTGAAGACCCTGCTTGCGATCAGGGATGAGAATCAGCTCGAAATTCTTCAAATGATCGTTGAGAATGCGCAAGTCGTTCAGCATTACCAGAATACGGGACACTTTCAAAAGGTCGGCCAGGTGCGAGAGTCGGTTCTCGACCTTCAGCAGTTGGATTTAAATCTGATGGCGTCCTGGCAAAGTCAGAATCAAGGTTTCACGTTAAAAGCACTCTCGTGGAATGATGCACGTGACGTCGCGGCCCTGGTTGATATTTACAATGAAAGCAACGCCGATGTCCCCTTTCAAAATGCAGTCGGCATGGTGCGAACGCGCGAGGCTTCGTATTTTTTGGATTGGGTCGCGCGCCTGCAGGTAAACGACATGACCATGCCGGCCTTTGGTCTTTATTGTCAGGATCAGATCGCAGGGCTGGCTTTGTTTGAACTCCGCGCCGCGAATCCCATGACGGCCACCATCATTTACACCGGCGTCGCTCGTATCTTCCGCAAACGCGGTCTGGGGCGGCACTTAAAAGCTTCGAGCACGCTTCATCTGCTGGGGATTTTTCCTGGCCTTCGCTTTATTGTGACAGCCAATGAGGAAACGAATCTGCCTATGTTGAACATCAACATAGCCATGGGCTTTGCCGTGAAGTCGGAGTTTACGATGCTGCGCTATATCTGAAGCATGCAGATGCCCGAGAGGGACAGGCTCACAGCCGCCCGGGCTATTCGTCAGCTTCGAATCTTGGTACGCAGCGTTTTGAAGACCCCTGATTCGCGCAAGCAACTCACCTGAGAGAGACCACAGCAGTGCTCCTCAACCACTCGGTGAGAAAACGAGCCCGTTCAGTACCACCGCAGCACCTTGCTCCCATTGGCCTTCCGAGACTCCTTGCAGACCAATCGGCGAAGGAGTATAGAGCGGCCTTTAAGGAGGACCCCAATGCTTCCCCTGGTGAACCGCAGCATCCTTATCCTTGCCTTGATAACGAGTTTGAGTTCGGGCGCACTCGCTCAAAATCGCTTTACTGAAACGGAGTTGCCTGAAGCCTTCAGCGAGATTTTGAACCCCTTTCTCAACAGTGCGCAGAGCGAGGCTTTTATAGGCACGGGCGGCAAGTCCCTGCAGTCTTACCGATGGCTGCGGAATGACGCGCGAGCCCATATCCTGATCCTGACCGGATTTTCAGAAAACGTCCTAAAATACCGTGAACTCGCCTATCTCTTTTATCAGGAAGGCTACAGCGTTCACCTGTATGAACACCGGGGACATGGTCGATCCGAGCTGCTGACCGACGAACGCCAGAAAATGTATGTGACTGATTTTGAGGACTACGTCAAAGACCTTGGCATCTATCTTCAGACCTTCCTCGCGAGCGAGGAATTGCCTATTCTTGCCCTCACCCACTCCATGGGTGGGACCGTCCTCACAAGGCATCTGCAGCAGAACGCCAATTCTCCGATTAAGGCCGCTTACATGGCCTCACCGATGTTCGACCTTTTCACCGATGGTTACCCACGCCCCGTCCTGACCGCTTTGACCAAAGCTGCGATTCTTGCAGGCCAAGGTCAGCAGTATGTCTTCGGACGCGGTCCTCTCGATCCTGGCACGCTGACCATCGACGCATTTGGAGACAATACCTCAGAGGTTCGCTTCCAAGCATACATTCAGGATTCAGCGAAAGCCGGAGTTCTGCAAGGCAATGCAACATTCGGTTGGACCTACGCGGCGCTCAAGGCGACTGGGCAGCTCATGAAGGAAAAGAACATTAAGAAAATCAACCGGCCTCTTTTTATAGCGCAGGCCGAATTCGATACCGTGGTCCGTTCGGACGCTCAAACAAAATTTTGCGCGCTCCTCAGTCAGTGCCGCATTCAATCGTTCCCGGGCCGGCATGCTTTGATCTACGAAAAGGACGAGATTTTCGTTCCCTTCACCGAGAGCGTGCTCCTGTATTTCACGGAGCAGCTGAACACCCCCTGACGTTCCATCACTCAGGCCCAGGGCCTTTGAAAGGAGAAAAGCTCGGCGTCAGGGTGCTTATACCCCTGAAGCCCTGCCGTGATGATCTCCGCGGCGATCATGCTGTAGACGATCCCATTCCCGCCGTAGCACATGGCAAAGGAACTATGGGGCACTTTTCGGCAAAACGCGATCACGTGCTGCAGGATTTCGGAAAGGGATATCCTCGCCGCCCATCAGAGCCCGACCATCTGCGGTCGTACGGGCATGGAAATAAGGCCGCGCTGTTTCCCAGATCAGAGTTTTCTCATGCCACCCTGGGAAGACTTTGAGTGGTTCCGATACAAACGCGAAGGAACTATGGAGGCACGCAACTCGATCCGGACAGTATTGAGTCGTCTCGTAACCGCACGCGAGGACCACACTGGTAGACGTCCGCTTCGGCCGCCTTGTACGACATGATGCCAAGCCCTGCCGGCATATCAAACTGCGCGCGCCTCAGGTCTCTGTGCAACTTCCGTGCTGAGGTTTCGAATAAATGCTTAAGGACGAGCAGACGCTGCATCAGCAAGGGTTTGCGCGTTTGGGGCGGCAGCGGCGCGAGGAAGTGGATAGGCAGACTCGTGACCTCAAGCACGACTTGAGGCCCGACCAACAGACTGTTCCACAGGCAATGAAATTTTACGACAGGCTCATCTCCTGGCCGCTCTCAGTGGTCTTCCCATCAAAATGCTCCTCTTGAGACTCAGCATCCGCCTTGCTTGCGTGGATAACGCCATCCCGATGTTCGGGAGGACCATAGAGAGTATAGAGCTTGAGAGGTTTATCGCCTCTATTGATGACATTATGCCGCGCGCCAGTGGGCACAATCACGACATCGTCAGCTTTGACCTCAGTCTTACGACCATCGATAACG